>NZ_BAAHSG010000039.1:0-84074 GCF_054660775.1 Allocoprococcus similis | reverse complement strand
AGCAATGGCTTCCACAATGATTTGAGTCTCATCTACATTGCCTCAAATGAATTGGAATCCCTTCTTTTCTGCCTGGTCGCCCGCCCCTTCCTCCCAAACTCCCCACCCTCTTCCAAGAAGACGGAAAACATACAGATGGGACGCCCCAGTCGGAAGATGTGCGGAAAAAAACCAGTTGCTCCAGCCACTTGGAGGTTAAGTGGGAGAGGAGCAGTCCCGGAAAGTAAAAAAATATATCATCTTCAAAACAACCTAATCCCCAAATTCGAGGGCAAAAACAGCGCAGCCCCGGAAAGTAAAAAATATATCATCTTCAAACAGCCAGCTCCAAAGTTTGCGGACGAAAATGGCGCAGCCATTAAGTCCCGCCCCACGCAATACAGTATTGTTAAAGAAGCAAGTAAATCCTTTATAGTATGTTCCGTAAGCACCCAAATCAAGTCGATTTTTAGAGGCTTGAGTGAGGTTCCACCCGGATATGCTGTCGGATTCCAATTCATTTGAGGCAATGTAGATGAGACTCAGAACATTATGGAAGCCTTTGCTGACATAATGTTCGCTTTCAGAGGCTCATCGGAATGGTTTGCCGATTGAATTGGAATCCGACAGCATATCCGGGTGGAACCGGACCTCAAAAATAAAAAAATCATAAACCCTGTTGACAAAGTGAATGGTAAGTGGTACATTTATAAGCGTAGAAAATGTTAGCACTCAGATATAATGAGTGCTAATAACAAAAAAGGAGGTAGCATATGGAAGCCATACAGGAACTTAGTGAGCGGAAGACGAAGATCTTACATGCGATCATTAAGAACTATCTTGAGACCGGAGAGCCTGTGGGATCCAGAACGATTTCCAAGTATACAGATCTGAATTTAAGTTCGGCAACGATCCGGAATGAGATGGCAGATCTCGAAGAGCTTGGTTATATCATGCAGCCTCACACATCAGCAGGAAGGATTCCGTCGGATAAAGGTTACAGATGGTATGTAGATATGCTGATGAGCCAGAAGGAACAGGAGATTACCGAGATCAAAGGTCAGATGCTTGAGAAGGCTGACAAGATGGAAGAACTTCTGAAGCAGGTTGCAAAGGTTCTTGCGAACAACACGAATTATGCGACGATGATTTCGACTCCGACTTACAACGGGAACAAATTAAAATTTATCCAGCTTTCACAGGTTGATGACCATCAGCTGATCGTTGTGATCGTGATGGAAGGCAACATTGTAAAGAACCAGATCGTGACACTGGATGAACCGCTCAGCAATGAAGCACTATTGAAGCTGAATATGCTTCTGAATACTTCGCTGAACGGAACTTCACTAGAGCAGATCAATCTGGGAGTGATCGCAAGACTGAAAGAACAGGCAGGGATTCACAGTGGTGTGATGAGCAGTGTCATGGATGCAGTAGCGAATGTGATCCAGCTGGATGACGACATGGAGATTTACACCAGTGGCGCGACGAATATTTTCAAGTATCCGGAGCTTAGTGATAAGCAGAGCGCACAGGAGATCATCAGTGCTTTTGAAGAAAAGCAGCAGCTTGCCGCCCTGGTTACAAAGTCAATGGCAAGCGGCGGTGAAGACAGAGACATCCAGGTATACATCGGAGATGAATCGAATGTGGAGAACATGAAAGACTGCAGCGTAGTCACGGCAACATATGAGCTGGGCGAGGGCATGCAGGGAACTATCGGAATCATCGGACCGAAGCGAATGGATTATGAACATGTCATGAAGACGCTTAAGACACTGATGGCAGAGCTGGATGACATATTCCACAGGGATGAGCCGAAAAAGCTCGAATAAGAAGTAAGAAAGGTGGAAGAACCATTGGATAAAAAGATGAGCAATGAAGAAATGGTAAAAGAAGCAGTGGAAGAAGCAAAGAAAGCTGCGGAGGCAGAAGCCAAAGAGCAGGAGGCAAAAGGGCAGGAACCGGAAGACGCGGAAGAAACCGAAGCAACAGAGGAAGAAGCTGCCGGTAAAGAGACGAATTCCGAAGATGCTGAAGAGCCAAAGAAAAAGAAGCTGTTTGAAAAGAAGAATAAAAAAGATAAAAAGGATGAGCAGATCGCAGATCTGACAGACAAACTTACCAGACACATGGCTGAGTTCGATAATTACAGAAAGCGTACTGAAAAAGAAAAGTCAGCGATGTATGAGATTGGAGCCAAAGATGTCGTAGAGAAAATCCTTCCGATTGTAGACAACTTTGAACGCGGACTTCAGTCCGTACCGGAAGATAAGAAAGACGATCCGTTCGTAGATGGAATGGATAAGATCTATAAACAAATGATGAGCACACTGGAAGGAATCGGAGTAAAACCGATCGAAGCAGTTGGTCAGGAATTCGATCCGAATTTCCACAATGCAGTGATGCATGTAGAGGATGAAGAACTTGGTGAAAATGTAGTAGCCGAGGAATTCCAGAAAGGATATATGTACCGTGACTCAGTCGTAAGACACAGCATGGTAAAGGTAGCAAACTAAGATATACCGTGTACCGTATTTCCGATACACTTTATATAAATAACAAAGCAAAATACAATTTTTATAATATTAACAGGAGGTCTTCATAATGGGCAAAATCATTGGTATTGACTTAGGTACAACAAACAGTTGTGTAGCGGTTATGGAAGGTGGACAGCCGGTCGTAATCGCAAATACAGAAGGAGCAAGAACTACACCATCTGTAGTAGCATTTACAAAGACAGGAGAACGTCTTGTAGGTGAACCTGCAAAGCGTCAGGCAGTAACAAATGCAGAAAAGACAATCTCATCTATCAAACGTGAGATGGGTACAGATCATAAAGTAGACATCGATGGAAAGAAATATTCTCCACAGGAAATTTCAGCTATGATCCTTCAGAAATTGAAAGCAGATGCAGAAGGATATCTTGGAGAAAAAGTTACGGAAGCAGTTATCACTGTTCCGGCTTACTTCAACGATGCCCAGCGTCAGGCTACAAAAGATGCAGGTAAGATTGCAGGTCTTGATGTAAAACGTATCATCAACGAGCCTACAGCAGCAGCTCTTGCATATGGACTTGACAATGAAAAAGAACAGAAGATCATGGTATACGACCTTGGTGGTGGTACATTTGATGTATCTGTTATCGAGATCGGTGACGGCGTTATCGAAGTTCTTTCTACAGCTGGTAACAACAGACTTGGTGGAGATGACTTCGACCAGAAGATCACAGACTATATGCTTGCAGATTTCAAGGCAAAAGAAGGCGTAGACCTGTCAACAGACAGAATGGCACTTCAGAGACTGAAAGAAGCAGCTGAAAAAGCAAAGAAAGAACTTTCTTCTGCAACAACAACAAACATCAACCTTCCGTTCATTACAGCAACAGCTGAAGGACCGAAGCATTTTGATATGACTCTTACAAGAGCTAAATTCGATGAACTGACACGTGATCTTGTAGAAAAGACACAGGAACCGGTAAGACGTGCACTTTCTGATGCAGGACTTACAGCAGCAGACTTAGGTCAGGTACTTCTTGTTGGTGGATCTACACGTATCCCGGCAGTTCAGGAAGAAGTAAAACGTCTGACAGGTAAAGAACCTAGCAAATCCCTTAACCCGGATGAATGTGTAGCACTTGGTGCTTCTATCCAGGGTGGTAAGCTTGCAGGAGATGCAGGTGCAGGTGACATCCTTCTTCTTGATGTAACTCCACTTTCACTTTCTATCGAAACAATGGGTGGTGTAGCTACAAGACTGATCGAGAGAAATACAACAATCCCGACAAAGAAGAGCCAGATCTTCTCTACAGCAGCTGACAACCAGACAGCCGTTGATATCAACGTTGTACAGGGTGAAAGACAGTTCGCAAGAGATAACAAGTCCCTCGGACAGTTCAGACTGGATGGAATTCCGCCGGCTCCACGTGGAATCCCGCAGATCGAAGTTACATTCGATATTGATGCAAACGGTATCGTAAATGTATCTGCAAAAGATCTGGGAACAGGAAAAGAACAGCATATCACAATTACAGCAGGATCTAATATGTCTGATGCAGATATCGACAAAGCTGTAAAAGAAGCAGCTGAATTTGAAGCTCAGGACAAGAAACGTAAAGAAGCAATCGACGCTAAGAACGATGCTGACGCTATGGTATTCCAGACAGAGAAAGCACTTGGCGAAGTTGGAGATAAGATCGATGCAGCAGACAAAGCAGCAGTAGAAGCTGACGTACAGGCTCTGAAAGATCTGCTTGCAAAAGCAAATACAGAAGAACTTACAGATGCTCAGGTTGCAGAAATCAAAGCAGGAAAAGAAAAACTGATGGAAAGCGCTCAGAAACTGTTCACAAAGGTTTACGAACAGGCAGGCGCACAGGCTGGTCAGGCAGGACCACAGGCTGGACCTGCACCAGAAGCAGGACCGGCTCCGGAAGGATTTAACGGAGACGATGTAGTTGACGGAGATTACAAAGAAGTCTAATCCGTAAGATAAGATGAGAGACTGCAAGGCGGCACTATACCGTCTTGCAGATTTCCTGTGTCATAAATGAAAGATACTTATTATGACATACTTATTATGACATAAAAAGCCTCCGGTCAGGTGAACAGCATATGCAAAGAAGATGCTGCGGAGAGCCGACGCGGGCGTGAGAATGTGCCAGGGTACATTCTGTATTAAAATACTTTGAGAAATATCTAAGTGAGGTAGGATTATGGCAGAGGCAAAAAGGGATTATTATGAGGTCCTGGGCGTATCACGAGATGCGGATGATGCGACTCTGAAAAAAGCATACAGAGCTTTGGCGAAAAAGTATCACCCGGATATGAATCCAGGAGATGCAGAAGCCGAAAAGAAGTTCAAGGAGGCTTCGGAAGCCTATGCTGTTCTGAGTGATGCAGACAAACGGCGTCAGTACGATCAGTTCGGTCATGCAGCGTTTGAAGGCGGTGCAGGCGGAGCCGGTGGATATGGCGGTTTTGATTTTAACGGGGCAGACTTTGGTGATATTTTTGGTGACATTTTCGGTGATCTGTTTGGCGGTGGCAGAAGAGGCGGACGTGCGAACAATGGTCCGATGAAGGGCGCCAATATCCGAAAAGGTGTCCGGATTACATTTGAGGAAGCAATTTTTGGATGTGAGAAGGAACTGGATATCGTTCTGAAAGATCCATGTACAAAGTGTAACGGAACAGGAGCAAAACCGGGAACAAGTTCGGAGACCTGTTCAAAATGTGGTGGAAAAGGTCAGGTTGTCTATACATCACAGTCGTTCTTCGGAACCGTGCAGAATGTACAGACCTGTCCGGACTGTCATGGAACCGGTAAGATCATTCGTGAGAAATGTCCGGATTGTGGTGGAACAGGTTATACTTCAAGCCGCAAGAAGATCAAAGTCACAATTCCGGCAGGTATTGACAATGGTCAGAGCGTTCGGATCCGTGAGAAAGGTGAACCGGGTGTAAATGGCGGACCAAGGGGAGACCTTCTGGTAGAAGTTACGGTTTCCAGACATCCGATCTTCCAGAGACAGGATGTTCATATTTTCTCAACTGCACCAATTTCGTTTGCACAGGCAGCACTTGGTGGTGATGTACGAATCAAGACGGTTGATGGCGATGTGATCTATACCGTAAAACCGGGAACAAAGACTGATACAAAAGTACGCCTGAAAGGAAAAGGGGTACCTTCTTTGAGAAATCCTCAGGTCAGAGGTGATCATTATGTGACGCTGGTTATTCAGACACCGGAAAAATTAAGTCCGGAAGCCAAAGAAGCGCTTAGACATTTTGATCAGTTGACAGGAAATACACTGAACCAGGAAGAGCCGGCTTCCGAATCGAAGGGTAAAGCTAAGAAAAAAGGGTTCATGGATAAGTTAAAAGAAACATTTGAAGAATAATAAAAAAGTGGCTGTGAAAAACTCGATTGAATTTTTCGCAGCCACTTTTTTACTATTCTTCTTCGTCTTCCAGTTCTCCTCCGATGACACCTCCGAGAACGGCAGTGAAAGAAGCAACAACGACAGCGGCGATGATTGCTACACCGATCAGTGCTACTAAAATACCCATAACACGTACCTCCTTTTCTCGTCTTTTTATAGTATAACACGGAGGCATGTAAAATTAAATGAAAAAATGTGACTTTTTTCATTTAGTATGCTATAATGTCAAAGAGCAAATGATAATATAGTGTATTGTCAGTTTTGCGGATTTAAAATAGTAAGGCTTAACGGTTAAGGAGGGCAAACCAATATGGCACTGAAAAAACAGACAAAAGAAACAAAGGCAGCAGAGGTAAAGGCAGCGGCAGAAACTAAAGAAGAAGTAAAAACAGCAGTTAAAGCAGCAGAAGATAAAGTTAGCGAAAAAGTAGAAGAAGTAAAAGAAACTGCTAAAAAAGAAGCACAGCCGAAAGAAGTAAAGGCTACTGTTGAAAAGAAAGCGCAGGAAGTGAAAAAAGCTGCAGGAGAAGTGAAAAAAACAGTAGAAGAAACAGCTGAAAAAGCTGCAAAAGAAGTGAAGAAAACTGCAGAGAAAGTTACAAAAGAAGTAAAGAAAGCTGCACCAAAAACAACAGCTAAAAAATCTGCGGCAAAGAAAGAAATCAAAACAGAAGTTGTTCTTCAGTATGGTGAAAAAGAAGTAAACACAAAAGATATGATTGCTTCAGTAAAAAAAGACTGGACGAAACAGAAACATAAAATTTCCGAGATCAAGAGTATTGAGCTTTATGTAAAACCGGAAGATTATGCAGTATACTATGTAATCAATGGTGAACATACCGGAAAAGTATGGTTATAAGATAAGACTGAAGGATTTAGTCCGAACCGCAATCTTTATTGAACGGTTCGGATTTTTTTAAGGAGAGAGGTAAAATGCAAAAGTTTATACAGTATACCCCGACAGAAATCTTATTCGGAGAAAACACACAGGCAGAAGTTGGGAAAGAAGTTAAGAAATGGGGAGGAAGCCGTGTATTTATCGTATATGGCGGTGGAAGTGTAAAGAAAAGCGGACTTCTTGCGCAGGTAGAAGAAGCGCTGGAAAAAGAAGGACTTGCTTATGCGGAATTTGGCGGAGTAAAGCCAAATCCACGGATGGCATATGCACAGGAAGGCGTTGAGAAAGCAATTGAATTCGGTGCGGATTTTCTTCTTGCAGTAGGCGGTGGAAGTTCTATTGATACAGCAAAGGCAATCGCACATGGTGTGGCAAACCCGGACTGGTCTCTGGAGGAGATCTGGGGCGGTGAAATCACACTTACCAGATCGACACCGGTAGGATGCGTACTTACGATTGCGGCAGCAGGAAGTGAAACCAGCGATTCCGCGGTTCTGACAAACGAAGAAACAGGGAAAAAGGGAGGAATCAGCACCGGTCTGAACCGCCCGAAGTTTGCGATCATGAATCCGGTTCTTACCTATACGCTTCCAAAATACCAGATTGCATGCGGAATCGTGGATATCATGATGCATACACTGGAGCGATATTTTATTCCAAATACGAGAAATCAGATGACAGATGAGATTGCAGAGGGACTTCTGCGGGTTGTGCTTGAAAATGGGAAGAAAGGTCTGGAGAATCCGACAGACTACGATGCCATGAGTGAAATCATGTGGGCAGGAAGCCTTTCACATAATGGACTGACAGGTCTCGGAAGAGCAAAAGATTTTTCTGTACATAAACTCGGACATGCACTTGGTGCAAAATATGATAAGGCGCATGGTGCAACCCTTTCTGCTGTCTGGGGATCCTGGGCAGAATATGTCTATAAAAACGATGAAGAAAGATTTGCACATTACGCAAAAAAAGTATGGGGCGTAGAGGAAGAAGATGTAGCGAAAGCCGCAAAAGAGGGAATTTGCCGAACGGTAGAATATTTCCGTGAAATTCATATGCCGACAAATTTAAAGGAACTGGAAATCGGAGAAGTATCAGAGGAAGATTTGCGGGGACTTGCTATGGCGACGACATTAAATGATACTGTAAAACTTTCAAAGATTAAAGAACTTACTGCCGAAGATGTATATCAGATTTTCCGGAAAGCAGCAGGAAAATAAGATGGAAATAAATAAGAAAAAATTTTACAGACAAGTGTTCGCACTTGTAATCCCAATGGCACTTCAGAATCTGATCAACGTAGGAGTGACGGCGGCGGATGTGCTGATGCTTGGAAGAGTCAGTGAAAAAGTTCTTTCAGGTGCATCCCTTGCAGGGCAGATACAGTTTGTCATGACACTGGTCCTTTTTGGTACAACATCGGGTGCAACGGTTTTGACCGCACAGTACTGGGGAAAGAAAGATACACAGACGATTGAAAAAATCCTTGGAATGGGAATGACTATCGGTGTCAGCTGTGCAGCTCTTTTTACCATTGTTGCAGAAATCATCCCGGAAGTACTGCTTCGAATCTACACCAGTGACCCGGCTGTGATCGCAGAAGGTGTGAAATATTTGCGGATCGTGGCACTTTCCTATGTCCTGATGGCGGCAACGCAGGTCTATCTTTACATTATGCGGAGTATTGAGCAGGTTGTGATCGCAACGGTCGTCTACAGTGCATCATTAGTCTGTAATGTCCTGGTAAATGCGCTTCTTATTTTTGGTTTGTTTGGTTTACCGAAGATGGGAATTATGGGTGCGGCAATCGGAACTCTGACAGCAAGGATCGTAGAACTTATCATTGTGATCTGGTATGCAAAAGTAAAAAATCATGACGTTAGATTTCACCCGGTCTATATGCGTAAGATCGACAAGCTGCTTCTAAAAGACTTTCTGATTTATGCGAGTCCGGTGATCTTGAATGAAATGATGTGGGGACTGGGTTCCACAGCCAACACAGCAGTGATCGGTCATCTGGGAAGTGCTGCGGTGGCAGCAAATTCTGTTGCTCAGGTTGCAAGACAGCTGGCAACGGTGGTAGCCTTTGGTGTATCCAATGCGACTGCCATTTATCTTGGTAAGACTATCGGTGCAAAAGAGTTTCATCTGGCAAAAGAGTATGGAAAAAGATTTTTGTGGCTGAGTATTATTACCGGTGCGGTAGGAGGCGGCATCATTCTGATAGCTGCTCCGATAGCAAATCATGTGATGACACTCTCACAGGAAGCGCAGGGGTATCTTTCTTTTATGTTTTTTGTTATGTCTTACTTTACACTCTGCCAGGCGATCAATACCACACTGGTAGTGGGGGTATTCCGGGCAGGAGGAGATACCAGGTTTGGCCTGATCCTGGATGTGTCTACCATGTGGGGATGCTCTATTCTGCTGGGTATGATCGCTGCCTTTGTCTTTCATGCGCCGGTGCAGGTTGTTTATATCCTTCTGATGAGTGATGAGGTGATCAAAGTACCGATCACAGTCATGCGCTACCGAAGCTACAAATGGATTCAGAATGTGACGAGAGAAAAAGCAGAGCTGGCATAACATTGTATGCGAAAATAAATTTGGAATTTTGAGGCAGATGTGATATGCTAGAGAAAGAATAAATTTGAAAAGGAGATTTGCAACATGAGATTAGTATCAACAGAAAAAGCACCAAAAGCACTTGGACCGTATTCCCAGGGATATGTACATGGGGGAATCCTTTATTCAGCAGGACAGATTGCGATCAATCCGGCTACAGATACTGTAGAAGCTGATACCATCGAAGGACAGGCTGATCAGGTATGCAAGAACATCGGAGCAATCCTTGAAGAAGCGGGAACTTCTTTTGATAAAGTATTAAAGACAACCTGTTTCCTTGCTGATATGGGAGATTTTGCCGCATTTAACGAAGTTTATGCGAAATATTTCACATCAAAACCAGCCAGAAGCTGTGTTGCTGTTAAGACACTTCCAAAGAACCTTCTTTGCGAAATTGAAGTGATCGCAGCAGTAGAAGAATAGGATAGAGAGATATCCTGAAAAAGTAGGAGGTTTGGCGTTATGGCAGAAGAACAAAGCAGCGGATGTTCGCCGGAATCATGTTCTTCCTGTGCGCATGCGGGTTCATGCAGCAGTGCGAAGAAAGATCTGAAAGCACCGGCAAATCCGTATTCACAGGTAAAAAAAGTAATTGGAGTAGTCAGCGGTAAAGGTGGAGTCGGCAAATCAATGGTGACAGCATCTCTTGCACGTATGATGGTACAGCAGGGATATGCAGTTGGTATTCTGGATGCGGATATCACAGGACCATCTATCCCGAAGATGTATGGAGTGCATGGAAGTGCAGTCGGAAGCGAGGCGGGAATGTTCCCGTGCGTTGCAAAAGACGGCACGAAGATCATGTCGGTCAATCTGCTTCTGGAACACGAATCAGATCCTGTCATCTGGAGAGGACCGGTGATCGCAGGAGTAGTAACCCAGTTCTGGACTGATGTAATGTGGGGAGATCTGGATTTCTTATTTGTTGATATGCCACCGGGAACAGGGGATGTTCCTCTTACGGTATTCCAGTCACTTCCGGTAGATGGCGTTGTGATCGTGACTTCTCCGCAGGATCTGGTACAGATGATCGTAGAGAAAGCTTACAATATGGCAAAGAAGATGAACATACCGGTTCTCGGACTGGTGGAAAACTACAGTTATCTGGAATGTCCGGACTGTGGAAAGAAGATATCTGTATTTGGGGAAAGCCACATTGACGAGATTGCAGAAAAACTTGGGGTAGAAGTACTCGGAAAGATGCCGATCGATCCGAAGCTTGCCGAGATCGTAGAACAGGAGAAGTTCTATGAGGCAGACAACCAGTATCTTAAAAATATCATTGACAAGTTCAATTAAGAAGAAAGCTCCGGCGAGGTGATGATCGCCGGGGCTTTCTTGTTTCATAGGAAATTCCAAAGGAACTTCCTATGAAATAAAAGGCACTGCGTGCCGGAGATGCGCACTCGCACGAAGATGAAGAATGTCGCAAGCGGTCTACGCTCCGCTTCGGTCGTTGCTTAACGAGCGTCACTGGCGCTCAGCAACGCGCTCGGCGCGAGAATGTGCCGAGGCACATCCTATTTTATTATAGGAGCACGGAAAATGTGAAAAGCTATATCATGACAGGACGGATACAATTGGCAAGGAACATGTGTTTATGGTATGATAACAGGTAGTAAAAAAGCGGAGGCAGAAAGAACATGGACGAGAATCTTCCGGTGATCCGGATTTCGGTGCGAAACCTTGTGGAGTTTATTTTGAGAGAAGGGGATATTGACAATCGAACAGGAGGCGGACCAGATCCGGAGAATATGCAGATGGGAAGCCGGATCCACCGGAAGATCCAGAGACAGATGGGATCGGATTATCAGGCGGAGGTACCTCTTAAGGCAGAGATCGCCTGTAATGGGTTTACTTTGAAAATAGAAGGACGCGCCGACGGACTGATTCATACAAAAGAGCAGGTCATGGTGGATGAGATCAAGGGTGTTCTGCGGGAACTTGACCGGGTGCAGGAGCCGGCAGGCATTCATCTGGCACAGGCAAAATGTTATGCCAGCATGGTAGCAGAACAGGAAGGGCTGGATGAGATCGGGGTACAGATGACCTATTGCCAGATGGAGACGGAAGAGGTGAAAAGGTTTCAGTATTCTTATCAGAGTAATGAACTGAAAGCCTGGTTCGATGAAGTGATCCGACAGTATGAAAAATGGGCAAAGTTCCAGATTGAATGGAGAAAGGCAAGAAATGCATCTATTAAAGGGATTGAATTTCCGTTTCCATATCGTAAAGGGCAGAGAGATCTTGCGGTATCTGTTTACCGGACGATTCTTCGGAAGAAAAAGTTGTTCATTCAGGCACCAACCGGAGTGGGGAAGACGATTTCAACGGTATTTCCGGCTGTGAAAGCGGTCGGAGAAGAACTGGGTGAGAAGATTTTTTATCTGACGGCAAAAACAATCACCCGGACGGTGGCGGAGCAGGCATTCGAAACCTTGCGGGAACAGAATCTGAAGTTCAAGGTGATCACTTTAACGGCAAAAGAAAAAATCTGTTTCTGTGAGGAGACAAGCTGCAATCCGGATGACTGCCCATATGCCAAAGGGCATTTTGACCGGGTAAATGATGCGGTCTATGAGCTTTTGATGCAGGAAGATGTGATGAGCCGGGAAGTGTTGGAAGCGCAGGCAAGAAAGCATAAGGTCTGTCCGTTTGAAATGGCACTGGATGTGTCGACCTGGGTGGATGGTGTGATCTGCGATTATAATTATGTGTTTGACCCGGATGCCAGGCTCAAGCGTTTCTTTGCAGAAGGTGGCGCTGGAGGATATCTGTTTCTGATCGATGAGGCGCACAATCTGGTAGAACGCGGACGGCAGATGTACAGTGCGGAGCTATGCAAGGAGGACTTTCTTGCAGTGAAGAAACTGGTAAAGGGAGAAGCACCGCGGTTTGCAAAAAGACTGGAGGCATGCAATAAGATCCTTCTGGCGATGAAAAAAGAGTGTGAAAACTATAAGGTGCTGGACAATATTTCGCATCTTGGAATCCAGCTTATGAATGTACTGTCTGAGGCGGACCGGTATCTGGAGAAATGTGTGGATAAAGAAGTCCGGGAAACAGTATTGGATTTTTATTTTCAGGTGAGGTCTTTTCTGAATATTTATGATGGGCTGGATGAGAACTATGTGGTTTATACGGAGTATCGGGAGGATGGAAGATTTGTCCTGAAGCTGTTTTGCGTTAATCCGGCGGCAAATCTGCAGAAATGTCTGGATAAGGGGAACAGTGCAGTATTCTTTTCGGCAACACTTCTGCCAATCCGGTATTACAAAAGACTTCTGAGTACGGAAAAAGACAACTATGCGGTCTACATTGATTCTTCGTTTGATACGAAGAAGAGACTGCTTATGAATGGTGTGGATGTGAGTACCCGTTACACCATGCGTTCCAGGGAAATGTATCAACGATATGCGGCATACATTTTTCGGGTAGTGAAAGCGAAAATGGGAAATTATCTGATCTTTTTCCCATCTTACCGGTTTATGGAAGATGTGTATCAGGAATTTACACAGCTTCTTGCGTCAGATGAAGAAGAGATGGAACTGGTTATTCAGCAGCAGCACATGGATGAAGAAGAACGGGAAAATTTCCTGCGTGCATTTGAAATGGGAAGAGAGAAAAGTCTGATCGGTTTTGGAATTCTTGGCGGGATTTTTTCAGAAGGAATCGATCTGACAAATGAGAAGCTGATCGGGACGCTGATCATCGGAACAGGATTGCCGCAGGTGTGCAATGAGCGGGAAATCCTGAAAAGCTATTTTGACCAGAAGGGACTTTCCGGGTTTGACTATGCCTACCGGTATCCGGGGATGAACAAGGTTTTGCAGGCGGCAGGAAGGGTGATCCGCACAGAGGATGACCGTGGAGTGATCCTTCTTCTGGATGAACGTTTCCAGAGGGAGAAGGGGGAAGAGATTTTCCCGAAAGAATGGGCAGACTGTGAAAGATGCCGGTTAGATTTTGTGGAAGAAAAAATCCGTCTGTTCTGGGAAAAACAGACGGATAATTAAGAAACTTCTTATGCATTAAAGTAATCCAGAAATGCCTGTGTCGCGCGGGAAACAGGAACATGTCCGTTCCATGCGGCAACCAGCTGACGCTTTGGCAGCTGTTCTTCGGTCTGGACGACAAAGAGCTGGTCGGAGTTCTTTGGTACACAGTAGTCCGGAATAAAAGCGATGCCAAGTCCGATCCGTGCGAGATCGATCAGAAGATCATTACTGCTCAGCTCGATTTCCGGGACCAGATCCAGCTGATGCTGCTGGAAGAGAGAATGCAGAAATTCACTGGTGGTACTTTTTTTGTCCAGCATGATGATCGGATAACGCTGCAGTTCTTTGAGGGAAAGCTTTTTCCCCTGCAGTTCCGCGAAGGACTGGTTTGCGATAAAGACATCGTGAAAATCACGGATCTTGCGGAAGGAGGCAAGGCTGCCAAGGTAAACGTTCGGATAGTTAGCGACAATGAGATCTACCTGACCGTTCTCCAGAAGTTCGGTACACTTGATCGAAGTGGCATTGGTCACTTTTATATGTGCGTTAGGGAAAGCCTTGTGGAAGCGTTCCAGATAAGGAACTAGAAAATAGCGGCAGATGGTGTCGCTGGCACCGATGCGGATCTGACCGCCGGTAGAGGCTGTTTCCATGATCTGGGATTCCCCGCGCTTGATCAGGTTGATCGCCGGTTCAATATGGCGCAGAAGGATCTCGCCTTCCGGGGTGAGCTGTACTTTTTTTGTGCTTCGGATGAAAAGAACCTGATCCAGTTTCTTTTCCAGTGCTTTAATGGACTGGCTGACAGCGGACTGTGAAATAAAGAGCTGCTTGGAAGCCTCAGAAAAGCTGAGCGTGTCTGCAACATAATAAAATACTTTATATAATTCATAGTTGATATCCATTATTAGTCCTCCTTATAAAACCTATTAGTATTATAAGTGATAAAAAATGAAATTTCAAGAGAAAACCATTTTTGACAAATGAAGACAGGATTGCTAAACTATAAACAAAAAAGAGAAGGAGGAAAAGGATGGCAAAAAAGAAATGGCTGCATAAAATCCTGGCGATTTTACCGAGTATTTCACTGATCGTGATCCTGCTGATCAGCAGTTTTGAAATCGGTGCATACGGAGACTGGAATTTTTATGAAAAAGAATACGAAAAATATAAGGTAGCGGATGAACTTTATATGGAGATGCCGGATATTATGAAGGTGACAAAATTCATGATGTCTTATTTGCGGGGCAACGAGAAGAAACTGAGTATTGAGACGGAAGTGGAAGGAAATATACAGGATTTTTTCAATGAGAAGGACCGGCTTCATATGTCAGATGTGCAGGGGCTTTTTCTTGGCGGACTTGCAATCCGGAGGGGAGCGATCCTTGTACTGCTTTTTTCAATGGCGGCACTTGTGCTGATGAAAGCAGACTGGCGGAGGCTGATCCCGCAGATGTATCAGCGGGTGCTGGCGGTATTTCTGGCACTTACCGCGGTGGCAGGATTTCTGTTCTCAAGAGACTTTAACAAATATTTCGTGATCTTTCATCATATTTTCTTTAGCAATAACTTATGGATCCTTGATCCGGCAGAAGACTATATGATCCGGATGCTTCCGGAGGGCTTTTTCTATGATATGGTGATGCGGATCGGAGGTATTTTTGCAGCGTTTTTGATCGTGTCTCTTGTATGCAGTATTGTCCAGAAGAAGATAAATAAGAGATGCGGTTCACGGGAGTGAACAGTAACGATTAGATATACTTATAAAAAGATTTAGTTATATTTATTGTACTTATAAAAGATGATGTGGTAAAATAAAAATCGAGGAAACTGCCGTTATGCCGGATCAAGGCATGCGGTTTCAATATTACTACCAAAGCTAATGGAGGAAATTATGGGCGTAAAACGTGTATATGTGGAGAAAAAACCAGAATTTGCAGTACAGGCTAAAGAGCTTCGCCATGAGGTGAAAAGCTATCTTGGAATTAAGACGGTGAAGAATGTACGTGTACTGATCCGCTACGATGTGGAGAATCTTTCCGATTCAACATTTGAGAGGGCATGCAACGGTGTGTTTGCAGAACCGCCGGTAGATGTGCTTTACAGAGAGGACTTCCCGCACGAAGAAAGTGACCACATTTTTTCTGTAGAATTTCTTCCTGGACAGTTTGACCAGAGAGCAGACTCTGCTGTTCAGTGTGTACAGTTTATCAAAGAGGATGAACTGCCGGTTATCAAGACAGCGACCACTTATGTGATCGAAGGCGAGATCAGCGAAGAAGAGATGGAAGCTATCAAGGCACACTGCATCAACCCGGTGGATTCCAGAGAAACAGGACTTGAGAAACCGGAGACACTGGTTACAAAATTTGATGAACCTGCCGATGTAAAGATCTTTGACGGATTCAAAGATATGCCGGAAGCTGAACTGAAGGAATTATACAGTTCCCTTGGACTTGCCATGACATTCAAGGATTTCCAGCACATCCAGAATTATTTCAAAGGGGAAGAACACAGAGATCCATCTATGACAGAAATCCGTGTTCTGGATACCTACTGGTCTGACCACTGCCGTCATACCACATTCTCAACAGAACTTACAGAAGTATCCTTCGGTGATGGCGATTACAGAAAGCCGATGGAAGACACATATAAAGAATACCTTCAGACACACAGTGAGATTTTTAAAGGACGCGAAGACAAATTCGTATGCCTGATGGATCTTGCACTGATGGCAATGCGGAAGCTGAAAAAAGAAGGCAAACTTCAGGATCAGGAAGAATCCGATGAGATCAATGCCTGCAGTATCGTTGTCCCGGTTGAAGTAGATGGCGTGGAAGAAGAGTGGCTTGTCAACTTCAAGAACGAGACACACAACCATCCGACCGAGATCGAACCATTTGGTGGTGCGGCTACCTGCCTTGGCGGAGCAATCCGTGACCCGCTGTCAGGACGTACTTATGTATACCAGGCAATGCGTGTAACCGGTGCAGCAGATCCGACCGTATCTGTAAAAGAGACGATGAAAGGAAAACTGCCACAGAAGAAACTGGTGCGTAGTGCAGCACATGGATACAGCTCATATGGTAACCAGATCGGACTTGCAACCGGACTGGTAAAAGAGATTTATCATCCGGATTATGTAGCAAAGAGAATGGAGATCGGTGCGGTTATGGGTGCTGCTCCGAGACGTGCAGTTATCCGTGAAAATTCGGATCCGGGAGATATCATCATTCTTCTTGGCGGACGTACCGGACGTGACGGCTGTGGTGGAGCAACCGGTTCTTCCAAAGTTCACACCGAAGAATCCATCGAAACATGTGGAGCTGAGGTTCAGAAGGGTAATGCGCCGACCGAACGTAAGATCCAGAGAATGTTCCGCAGAGAAGAAGTCAGCAAGCTGATCAAGAAGTGTAATGACTTCGGAGCAGGCGGAGTATCTGTTGCAATCGGAGAGCTTGCAGATGGTCTTCAGATCAATCTGGACAAAGTACCGAAAAAATATGCAGGTCTTGACGGAACAGAGATTGCGATTTCTGAATCCCAGGAGCGTATGGCTGTTGTGGTAGATCCGAAGGATGTAGATGAATTCCTTGGCTATGCAAAAGAAGAGAACCTGGAGGCAGTAAAGGTTGCGGTTGTTACCGAAGATCCGAGACTTGTCCTTTCATGGAGAGGAAAAGAGATCGTAAATATTTCCCGTGCCTTCCTGAACACCAACGGTGCACACCAGGAGACAACGGTTAAAGTTGATATTCCTTCAAGAGAAGATACCATCCTTAAGAAACAGGTTGAGGTTGGCAATGTAAAAGAAAAATGGTTGGATACTCTGAAAGACCTGAATGTATGCTCGCAGAAAGGTCTGGTTGAGATGTTCGACGGATCCATCGGAGCAGGCTCGGTCTTCATGCCTCACGGTGGAAAATACCAGATGACAGAGACACAGAGCATGGTTGCAAAGCTTCCGGTTATGCATGGTAAATGCGATACCGTTACGATGATGAGTTATGGATTTGATCCGTATCTGTCAAGCTGGAGCCCGTATCACGGAGCTGTCTATGCTGTCACAGAGTCTATGGCTAAGATCGTAGCTTGCGGTGGAGATTACAGCAAGATCCGTTTTACATTCCAGGAATATTTCCGCAGAATGACAGAGGATCCAGAAAGATGGAGTCAGCCATTTGCAGCACTGCTTGGTGCATATAAGGCACAGATCGCTTATGGACTTCCGTCAATCGGAGGAAAGGACAGTATGTCCGGAACATTTGAACATATCGATGTACCGCCGACACTGGTATCCTTTGCAGTTGATATTGCCAAAGAAGGAGATATCATTACTCCGGAACTGAAAAAAGCAGGTAATAAGCTTGTATGGATGAAGATTGAAAAAGATGAATACGAGCTGCCGGTATATGAACAGGTAATGGATCAGTACGGTAAGTTCGCTGATGATATCCACAACGGAAAGATCGTATCTGCTTACGCACTTGACCGCCATGGAGTGATCGCAGCTGTCAGCAAGATGGCATTCGGTAACGGAATGGGTGTGAAGATCGAACACAGCATGGATGCAAGAGAACTTTTTGCACCTGCATTCGGTGATATCGTAGCAGAAGTTCCAGCAGACAAGGTAGGAGAACTCTCCATTTCTTACACTGTGATCGGTGAAGTGACAGATGATGCGAAATTCGCATTTGGAGATACAGAAATCACACTGAAAGAAGCAGAAGATGCATGGACAGGAACTCTGGAACAGGTATTCCGTACAGTATCTGACGAAGCTTCTGACGAAAAGGTAGAATCTCCGCTTTACGATACAAAAGACATTGTGATCTGCGGACACAAGATTGCACAGCCGACTGTATTTATCCCGGTATTCCCAGGAACAAACTGCGAGTATGACAGTGCAAAAGCATTTGAAAGAGCAGGTGCAAAGGTCATCACAAAAGTATTCCGTAACATGGATGCAGCAGATATCGTAGATTCTGTGAATACATTTGAAAAAGAAATTGCAAAATCACAGATTATCATGTTCCCGGGTGGATTCTCAGCCGGTGACGAACCGGATGGTTCTGCAAAATTCTTTGCAACTGCATTCCAGAATGCAAAACTCAAAGAAGCGGTAGAGAAGCTCCTGAATGAGAGAGACGGCCTTGTGCTTGGTATCTGTAACGGATTCCAGACTCTGGTAAAACTTGGACTGGTTCCTTACGGAGAGGTTGTGGGACAGACACCGGATTCTCCGACACTGACCTACAATACCATCGGACGCCATATTTCCAAGATGGTTTATACAAAGGTTGTCACCAACAAGTCACCATGGCTTCAGGGAGCAGAGCTTGGCGGAGTCTACACCAACCCGGCATCCCACGGAGAAGGACGTTTCGTTGCAAGCGAAGAATGGCTTGACAAGCTCTTTGCAAACGGACAGGTTGCAACACAGTACTGTGACCTTGACGGAAACGTATCTATGGATGAAGAATGGAATGTCAACGGCTCTTATCGCGCAATTGAAGGTATCACAAGTCCGGATGGCCGTGTGCTTGGTAAGATGGCACATTCAGAGCGTCGTGCAGATTCCGTGGCAATCAATATTTACGGTGAGCAGGATATGAAGATCTTTGAATCTGGTGTGAAATACTTCAAATAAGACGGGAAATCGGGCATAAAATGCTTTGAATGAGACGAAAAATGCAAGATTGTCGACACGAACTTGCAAAAAAGAGAAGAAGTATCAAGAAAAAAAATGAAAATCAACTGTATTTGAAGAAAAAATGTGGTGGAAATTCATAAAATTTAAAAAATATGTAAAAAAATCTTGACACGGGCGCCTGAATGCTTTACTCTGTTAAAGAACAAAGGTGTTCCGGAGGGGCAGACATTTGTTTGCCCCTTTATTTTTTTGAAAGAGAAATGTGGAATCACACATTTTTTGTAAAAGAACATTCAGGAGGTATTGAGTAGTATGTCTTATGTTGATGAAGTAATTGAACTTGTAGTAAAGAAAAACCCAGATGAACCAGAATTTCATCAGGCAGTAAAAGAGGTTCTGGAATCTCTTCGTGCAGTTGTAGAAGCTCATGAAGAAGAATACAGAAGAGACGCTCTTCTTGAAAGACTTGTTGAGCCGGAAAGACAGATCAAATTCCGCGTACCGTGGGTAGATGATAAAGGTCAGGTTCAGGTCAATACAGGATACCGTGTACAGTTTAACAGTGCAATTGGACCATATAAAGGAGGATTACGTCTCCATCCTTCAGTAAATATCGGAATTATCAAATTCCTTGGATTCGAACAGATCTTCAAAAACTCTCTGACAGGTCTTCCGATCGGTGGAGGTAAAGGTGGATCCGATTTCGATCCGAAAGGAAAATCAGATCGTGAAGTTATGGCATTCTGCCAGAGCTTTATGACAGAGCTTTGCAAATATATCGGAGCAGACACAGACGTACCGGCTGGAGATATCGGAACAGGTGCAAGAGAGATCGGATACATGTACGGACAGTACAAGAGAATCCGTGGATTATCAGAAGGTGTTCTGACAGGTAAAGGACTCAGCTACGGCGGATCCCTTGCACGTACAGAAGCAACAGGATACGGACTTCTGTATTTCACACGCGAGATGCTCAAACTTGCAGGAAAAGACATTGCTGGCAAGACAGTTGCAGTTTCCGGAGCAGGTAACGTTGCAATCTACGCAATCGAAAAAGCACAGCAGATGGGTGCCAAAGTTGTAACATGCAGCGACTCTACAGGATGGGTATATGATCCGGAAGGAATCGATGTTGCAGCTCTGAAAGAAATCAAAGAAGTGAAGAGAGCAAGACTTACAGAATACAAGAACTACCGTCCGAATTCAGAATATCATGAAGGTCGCGGCGTATGGTCAGTAAAAGTTGATATCGCTCTTCCTTGCGCAACACAGAACGAACTTCATCTTGAAGATGCAAAACAGCTTGTTGCAAACGGATGCATCGCAGTAGCAGAAGGAGCTAACATGCCTACTACACTGGAAGCTACACAGTATCTGCAGGAGAACGGTGTATTATTCGCACCTGGTAAAGCTTCTAATGCAGGTGGTGTTGCTACATCCGCACTTGAGATGTCACAGAACAGCGAACGTCTCAGCTGGACATTCGAAG
This sequence comes from Allocoprococcus similis, assembly GCF_054660775.1. Lineage (NCBI taxonomy): Bacteria > Bacillati > Bacillota > Clostridia > Lachnospirales > Lachnospiraceae > Allocoprococcus > Allocoprococcus similis. The sequence goes on along the minus strand of NZ_BAAHSG010000039.1, from coordinate 63,488 downwards.
AAGTTGATGCAAAACTTCAGAACATCATGGTAAATATCTGCCATAACGCAGCAGACGCAGCAAAACGTTACGGAGCAGAAGGAAACTATGTAGTAGGTGCTAACATTGCCGGATTTGAAAAAGTTGTAGATGCAATGCAGGCTCAGGGAATTGTATAAGACATATCCTCTATGTAAAATATAATCAGAAAATCTTCGGAGAAATCCGGAGATTTTTTGATTTGTGCAAAAACGTTGAATGATACAGGTTGTGTTGGCGGTCTCTGGAAAAAGAATCGTTTGGATTCAAGTTGCGCAAACCATTCCGAGGAGCCTTTTGGGGCGAAAATTGTGTCAGCAATGGCTTCCACAATTTTTAAGTCTCCTCTCCATTGCGCAAAAATAGAATCCAAACGATTCTTTTTCCAGAGACCGCCCATTCAACGGTATCGAATGAAAGCTTCTTGAAATTGTAAAAAATAAAGCAAAAAAATGAAAAAAACAGTTGACATTTGTGAGAAGATGATTGTATAATAACGAAGTCGGTTGTGAAACAGACGAACATATGGGATCATAGCTCAGCTGGGAGAGCATCTGCCTTACAAGCAGAGGGTCATAGGTTCGAGCCCTATTGGTCCCATTTCGCGAGAAAGTTTTTTTAAGTCGAAAGCATTGAACGCGAAATGTGAAGTGCAATTCGTGCGATGCACACAGCTCTGAAGAGCTGGCACAAAAACATATCATATGGCGGGATAGCTCAGTTGGCTAGAGCACGCGGTTCATACCCGCGGTGTCGCTGGTTCAAATCCAGTTCCCGCTACTACAAGAAGGAGTCCTTGTGTGGGGCTTCTTTTTGCGTTATAGCTTATAGGTTCTAAGTCAAGTGCTTGGGGTGTGATTCTTTGAATCATGCCCCTTTACAGCGTTTACGAAACGGTAAGTAGCCTATTACCTCAAAATTTCCAAATAAAGTTCCCCACACAAAAGCCATTGATAAATCCCCAATTGCATAGGTACTTAAACACAACATTCCCCAGGCAGCCGCTTCCAAGCGCTGCCGTCTTTTCGGAGAAAGTCAGCAGGAGGAGAAAAAATATCCCACCAGATTCCATGTTTGTCCAATGGAGATAAGACTCAAAAATTGTGGAAGCCTTTGCTGACACAATTTTCGCTCTCAGAGGCTTATCGGAATGGTTTGGACAAAGGAATCCGGTGGGATATTTTTTCTCCTCCTGCGTCCCCTCTGAACCCTCTCACCATTTCGCCTGCCTCCCAACAAAACCTATGCAATCCCCCCAAGATGTGATAAAATATCCCTAGATTACGACAAAACGGAGGAATTTTCATATGACATCTAAGACAAAGCAGATCATCATGGCTGCAATCGGCGCATATCTGGTATATACCGGCATATCACTTGTGCAGGACACAATTGCCGGGGAACCGAAAAACCAGATCCTTTTTATTCTGGTCGGAATATTTTTTGCACTGTTTGGACTGGCTACGATTATCTGGAATATAAGAATAATCGTAAAAGAGACAAAGACAGAAATTCAGGGTACAACTGCAGGAGCAGAAGAAAACAAAGATGACGAAGAAGAAGCAGAAAAAAAGGTTTCTTCAGGAAAAGAAGTTGTAGACGTTCATGTAGGAGCTGATACAGAAGAAGAAAAGAAGCCTGCAGATAAAGAGGAAAAGAAAGAAGCAGCCGCTGAAGAAAAAGCGGAAGACGGTGAAAAAGAGAAAAAGAAAGCAGAAGATGATACAGAAGCGGTAAAAGACGAAGAAAAGGAAACTGTGGCGGATAAAGAAGATAAAAAGGCGGAAGATGTGCCGGAAGAAAAGAGCGACAAAAAAGCAGATGCCAGACAGGAAGGAGAAGTGTAGAAGATGCGTGTTGGAATGGGATATGATGTTCATAAACTGACAGAAGGAAGAAAGCTGATTCTTGGTGGGGTGGAGATCCCATACGAAAAGGGGCTTCTTGGACATTCGGATGCAGACGTACTTCTGCATGCGATCATGGATGCCCTGCTTGGAGCAGCATCACTTGGAGATATCGGAAAGCACTTCCCGGATACAGATCCTGCATACAAAGGAATTTCCAGTATTAAGCTTCTGGAGCATGTAGGAAAGCTGCTGGATGACCATATGTATGTGATTGAGAATATTGATGCGACGATCATTGCGCAGAGACCGAAGATGCGCCCGCACATCGAGCAGATGGAAAAGAATATTGCAGAAGCGCTGCATATTGAAACGGATCAGGTAAATGTCAAGGCAACGACGGAAGAAGGTCTTGGATTTACCGGAAGTGGGGAAGGAATTTCTTCCCAGGCAATCTGTGCAATTGAAAAGCTGACTAATTTCAGCAGTGTAGACGTAGCAGCACCTGCAGGTGGCTGCGCAGGCTGTGGAGGTTGTGCAGCAAGACAAATGTAGATCAAGTCTGAATGGAAAGGTACGGCGAAAAAGTAAAATGAAGATACTGAAAAAACTGAAGCCGGAAGAACGTGGGCTTACAAGAACACTGTGGGAACAGGTATTTACAGAAGATACGAAAGAATTTCTGGACTATTATTACACAGAAAAGACGAAGAATAACGAAATCTATGTGATCGAGACAGATCACGATATCCGGGCAATGATGCAGCTGAATCCTTACGTAATACAGATGGGGAAAAAGGCAGTAGAGAGCAGATACATTGTTGCAGTTGCAACAGAGCCTCTTTACCGGCACAGAGGTTATATGGCGGAATTATTAAGCAAGACAGCAAGAGATCTGTATCAGCAAAAAATGCCATTCTTTTTCCTGATGCCCGCAAGTGAGAAAATTTACTATCCACATAATTACCGGTTTATCTATGCAGCTGATGTGTGGAGTGCAAAAGGAACAGACGGAGAAGAACTGACAATACAGAAGATCGTGGAATTACAGAACGATTCTGGCGTGAAACTCAGAAAGGCAGAGGAAAAAGACTGTAAAAAGCTGGGGGATTTTGCGGAAGAAGTTCTGGAAAAACAGAAAATCCAGGTATATACCAAACGGGATGCAGCTTATTATATGCGCCTTTTGAAGGAACAGGAAAGTGAAAAAGGCGGAATCCTGATCGCAGAGCAGGATGGGGAAATCCGAGGAATCCTTGTTTTTGATGAAGAAGACGGGTTTGCAGTAAGAGAACCATTGATCAGGAAAGGATATGGAGATATTTTTGATAAGGCAGGAGTCATCCTCCAAAAAGAAGAAAAGAAAAAACCTTTGATCATGGCGCGTCTTTTGAATGTAGAAAGTCTTCTGTCTGCAATGGTGTGCAAAGAAGAGATGAATCTGGAGTTTGTTCTGTATGATCCGGTTATCCGGGAAAATAACTGTCTGTTTATGCTAAAAGGCAATGAAGAACATCTTGTAGTCCGGACAAGGACAGCACACACCGGTAAAGATGATGCTGTGCAGAAGATCAGTATTGATGCGCTTACATCGATCGTATTTGCTTATAAAGAGCTGGAAGAGATTGAAGAGGAAGAAAAAGAGATCTTTTCAGCAGAATTCAAAGAAGAAATCAGTAAACTGATTCCGTTTTCTCCTGTTTTTATCAACGAGATTGTCTGATAAGCGGGTTGACAAAAAAGAAAAAATCGCATACTATATGTACTAGATATGAATGAAACTGAAAAGACGGAGAACGAAAAGAGTAGTTATCCTCAGAGTTCCATCAGAGAGGATCTGTCATCGGCTGAAAGCAGATCCGGGAGCAGGGATGATGAAGTGCATTCGGGAGTTGACCGGGCGAACGTGAAAGTGAAGATTTTACAAGTAGCCGGGTACGTGTGGCAGACGTTACAGGCCGTGAGAGAAAAGCAGGATAACTGCTTTTAATTTAGAGTGGAACCGCGGAAACTTCGTCTCTTTGTGAGACGGAGTTTTTTAATTTCACAGGAAATTCCAAATCAGAGGTGAATGAAATGGGAGTTATTTCCTATATCAAAGAAGAAATCAAAGTTGTAAAAGAACGAGATCCGGCAATCAAATCGGATATAGAAGTACTTCTGTATCCAAGCTTTAAGGTAATGCTTCATTACAGGATCGCACATAAGCTATATCTGAAAAAACACTATTTTCTGGCACGGTGGGTGTCACAGCGTGGTGTCAGAAAGACAGGAATAGAGATCCATCCGGGAGCAACCATTGGAAAAGGACTTTTCATTGACCATGGAAGTGGCGTTATCATCGGCGAGACTGCAATCCTGGGCGATAATATTACACTGTATCAGGGAGTAACCCTGGGTGGTACAGGAAAAGAGCAGGGCAAGCGCCATCCAACGCTGGAAGACAACGTCATGGTCAGTGCCGGTGCGAAGGTCATCGGTTCCTTTACGATCGGAAAGAATTCCAAGATCGGAGCAGGATCTGTTGTTATCGAGGAAGTACCTCCGAACTGTACCGTTGTTGGTGTCCCGGGAAGAATTGTACGCATGGGTGACCAGAAAGTTCCGAGCGCTGACCTGGATCAGATCCATCTGCCAGATCCGGTATTGAACGATATCCGTCAGCTTCAGACTGACAATATCCGTCTGAAGAAAGAACTGAAAGCATTGAAAGAAAAACTCGCGAAAGAAAAAATAATCGAGGAAGCATAGAAAAAAGAAGGAGTAGCTTTATGAAAGTATTTAACACACTTACGAAAAAGAAAGAAGAATTCGTTCCTCTGGAAGAAGGAAAGGTAAGAATGTATGTCTGCGGTCCAACCGTATACAATTATATCCATATCGGTAATGCAAGACCGATGATCGTATTTGATACCGTCCGCCGTTATTTTGAATACAAAGGATACGATGTCAATTATGTATCGAACTTCACGGATGTTGATGATAAGATCATCAAAAAGGCAATCGAAGAACAGGTATCCGCGCAGGAAATTTCACAGCGCTATATCGCAGAGTGCAAAAAAGATATGGCAGGAATGAATGTAAAGCCTGCAACCAAGCATCCGCTTGCAACAGAAGAAATCTGCGGCATGGTTGAGATGATTTCCGAGCTGATCGAAAAAGGTTATGCTTACGAGAAAAACGGAACCGTTTATTTCAGTACAAGAAAGTTCAAAGACTATGGAAAATTATCCCACAAGAATCTGGATGATCTCCGTTCCGGTGGACGTTCCCTTCTGGTAAGTGGAGAAGATGAAAAAGAAGATCCGCTGGATTTCGTACTCTGGAAGCCGAAAAAAGAAGGAGAACCTTTCTGGGAGTCACCTTGGTCAGACGGACGTCCGGGATGGCATATTGAGTGTTCTGTGATGTCAAGAAAATATCTTGGCGAACAGATTGATATCCATGCAGGTGGGGAAGATCTGATATTCCCACATCATGAAAATGAAATCGCACAGAGTGAAGCTGCCAACGGCAAAGAATTTGCAAGATACTGGATGCACAATGCATTCTTGAACATTGACAATCGCAAGATGTCCAAATCACTTGGAAACTTCCGTACTGTAAGAGAGATCAGTGAGCAGTATGATCTTCAGGTACTCCGTTTCTTCATGCTGAGTGCACATTACAGAAGCCCGCTGAACTTCAGCGCAGAGCTGATGGAAGCATCCAAGAATGGTCTGGAAAGAATCATCAATGCAACCGATAATCTGAAACATCTTCTCGGTGCAGCTACTGTAGAAGAAATGAGCGTAGAAGAAAAAGAGGCATTTGCAAAGACGGATGCATATGTGGAAGAATTTGAAAAAGCAATGGATGATGATTTCAACACAGCAGACGCAATTGCGGCAATCTTCGACCTTGTAAAATATGCAAATACCACTGCAACCGCAGAAAGCTCAAAAGAATATCTCCAGAGCCTGCTTGACAGAATCGTAAAACTGGGTGATGTCCTGGGACTGATCCTGGATAAAAAGGAAGAGCTTCTGGATGCAGATATTGAAAAATTGATCGAAGAGCGTCAGGCTGCAAGAAAAGCAAAAGATTTTGCAAGAGCCGATGCGATTCGTGACGAGCTTCTGGAAAAGGGAATTATCCTGAAGGATACCAGAGAAGGAGTACAATGGAAAAAAGCGTAGAATTTGAAATCGCTGACTATATAAGAGAAGTGCTTGAAATGAAAGAGGTGGAGCCGGAAGGCTATTCACCTCTTACTCTGGCTTATATAGGGGACAGCATTTATGATCTGATCATCAAGACAAAGGTGATCAGCGAAGGCAATAAACAGGTGAAAAAATTACATCAGGAGACAAGCAGTATGGTGCAGGCGTCTGCCCAGTCAGAGATGATGCGTGTTCTGCAGCCACTTCTTACCGAAGAAGAGCATGCCGTTTACCGAAGAGGAAGAAATGCCAAATCGGTGTCTCCGGCAAAGAACCAGTCACTGACCGATTACCGCCGTGCGACCGGATTTGAAGCGCTGATGGGATGGCTTTATCTGAAAAGAGAATGGAAGAGAATGGCAGATCTGGTCAAGATTGGTCTGGACCATTTAAGCGAATGTGAAGAAGAAAAGAATCAGGAGAAATAGAATGGAAGAAAAGAAAATGAACAGTCAGCAGATCGAGGGAAGAAATGCGGTAATGGAAGCATTCCGCTCCGGAAAACCGATTGACAAGGTCTATATCCTTGACGGATGTCAGGACGGACCGATCAGAAGTATCGTAAGAGAAGCAAAAAAGCATGATACGATCCTGAATTTTGTAACCAAAGAACGTCTGAACCAGATTTCAGAGACCGGAAGACATCAGGGCGTCATTGCGCAGGCGGCGGCTTATGAGTATGCGCAGGTGGAAGATATGCTGGAGCTTGCAAAACAGAAAGGAGAAGATCCTTTCCTGATCCTTCTGGACAATATTGAGGATCCGCATAATCTCGGCGCGATCATCCGTACTGCCAATCTTGCGGGCGCGCATGGTGTGATCATTCCGAAGCACCGCGCAGCAGGTCTTACTGCAACCGTTGCAAAGACATCAGCTGGTGCGCTGAATTACACACCGGTAGCAAAAGTTACCAATCTGGTGAAAACCATGGAAGAACTGAAGGAGAAGGGACTCTGGTTCGTCTGCGCAGATATGGATGGGGATGTGATGTACCGCGTGAATCTGAAAGGACCAATTGGTCTGGTGATCGGAAACGAAGGCGAAGGTGTCGGACGTCTGGTAAAAGAAACCTGTGATATGACGGCGTCCATTCCGATGAAGGGAGATATTGACTCCCTGAATGCGTCTGTGGCAGCAGGTGTCCTTGCTTATGAGATCGTGCGTCAGCGCATGAGTTAGGAAAAACGGAGAATGAAAATGGATCTGGGGAAAATGACAGATGAGCAACTGATCGAACTGCTTCGGGAAGGTAAGACCGAGATCACGGATTATCTGATGGAAAAATACAAAGACATGGTACGCAAACAAGCGCGTGCCATGTATCTGTGGGGTGGAGAAAATGACGATCTGATCCAGGAGGGGATGATCGGTCTTTTTAAAGCGGTGCAGGATTATGATCCGAAAGAAGGTGCAAGCTTCTCAAGTTTTGCCGGACTGTGTGTGTCACGCCAGATGTATACGGCGATCAAGGCTTCACAGCGGAAAAAACATCTGCCGCTGAATTCCTATGTGTCGATTTACGCATCTGCCAGTGACAATCCGGAGGAGAACGGCCTTTCCATAGTAGATACGATCGAAGCGGGGAAAGAGAGTAATCCGGAGCTGATGATCCTTGGAGAAGAGTATACGAATGCGTTTGAAGAGGAGCTGAAAGAAAAATTAAGTAAGCTGGAGCGAAAGGTGCTGTATCTTCATCTGCAGGGAATGGAGTATCTGAAGATCGCAGAATTTATGGACAAAAGTCCAAAGACGATCGACAATGCCCTGCAGCGGATCAAAACCAAAGCACGTCGGCTTCTGGAAGAAAAACGCCGGTCTGAAAAAAAGTAAAAATAAAAATTTAAAAATATTGACAAGCAAAGCAGTGATGTGCTATATTAAATGAGTCGCGAAAATGCGCAGGCTGCCTTGGCTCAGTCGGTAGAGCGTCGCCTTGGTAAGGCGGAGGTCGGCGGTTCGATTCCGCTAGGCAGCTTATTTAAGAAGCAGAGTTGTATTTCCGGTTGGAGATTACGATGTCTGCTTTTTTTGTACTTGTTCATGTATAGAAAGTGTGATAAACTAAAGAACATGAATCAAAAGTTGTCTACAGGGCAATGATTGAGATACATGACATGAAAAAGACTGCCACATACCGGCAGATTTTGAAGTAATAGAGAGACGCGAGGAGGAACTTCAATGGCAGAAGAAGCTGTATCAAAGAATTTTATAGAACAGGAAATTGAAAAAGATCTTGCAGAAGGCGTATACGATCACGTATGTACCCGTTTTCCACCGGAACCGAACGGATATCTTCACATCGGACATGCAAAGTCCATCCTTTTAAACTACGGACTTGCACAGAAATATAATGGAACATTCCATATGCGTTTTGACGATACCAACCCGACAAAAGAAAAGACAGAGTTCGTAGAATCCATCAAAGCTGACATCAAGTGGCTGGGTGCTGACTGGGGAGATCACCTTTACTTTGCATCCGATTATTTTGATCAGATGTATGAGTATGCGATCAAGCTGATCAAGAAAGGTAAAGCTTATGTCTGCGACCTGACAGCAGATCAGATCCGTGAGTACCGGGGAACGCTGACAGAGCCGGGAAAAGACAGCCCGTACCGTGACAGAAGTGTGGAAGAGAACCTGGAGCTTTTTGAAAATATGCGTGCAGGCAAGTATGCAGACGGAGAGAAGGTTCTCCGTGCGAAGATCGATATGGCATCACCGAATATTAACATGAGAGATCCGATCCTCTACCGTGTAGCCCGTATGACACATCACAATACCGGTGACAAGTGGTGCATCTACCCGATGTATGACTTTGCACATCCGATCGAGGATGCGATCGAAGGAATCACACATTCTATCTGTACACTGGAATTTGAAGACCACAGACCGCTTTATGACTGGGTAGTAAGAGAATGTGAATTTGCAAATCCACCGCGTCAGATCGAATTTGCAAAATTATACCTGACGAACGTAGTTACAGGAAAGCGTTATATCAAGAAACTTGTAGAAGATAAGATCGTAGACGGATGGGATGATCCGAGATTGGTTTCCATCGCAGCACTTCGTCGCCGTGGATTCACACCGGAATCTATCAAGATGTTCGTTGACCTGTGCGGAGTTTCCAAAGCACAGAGCTCTGTAGATTATGCAATGCTCGAGTACTGCATCCGCGAGGATCTGAAGCTTAAAAGAGCACGTATGATGGCAGTCCTTGATCCGATCAAGCTTGTGATCGATAACTATCCGGAAGGACAGATTGAATATCTGGATGCACCGAATAATCTTGAGAATGAAGAACTCGGAAGCCGTCAGCTTCCGTTTGGAAGAGAGCTTTATATTGAGAGAGAAGACTTTATGGAAGAGCCTCCGAAGAAATATTTCCGTCTGTTCCCAGGCAATGAAGTGCGTCTGATGAATGCTTACTTTGTAACCTGTACCGGATTTGAAAAGGATGAAGACGGTAATGTAACTGTTGTACATTGTACTTATGATCCGGAGACAAAGAGTGGTTCCGGATTCACAGGAAGAAAAGTAAAAGGGACAATCCACTGGGTAGAGGCAAGTACAGCACTTCCGGCAACCGTAAGACTGTATGAGAACCTGATCGATGAAGAAAAAGGTGTTTATAATAAAGAAGATGGTTCCCTGAACCTAAATCCGAATTCTCTTACAGAGAAAGAAATCTTTGTAGAATCAAACTTTGCAGATGTAAAAGCATATGAAAGCTTCCAGTTTGTGCGTCAGGGATATTTCTGCGTGGATTCTCATGATTCTTCCAAGGAACATCTGGTATTTAACAGAATCGTTTCGCTGAAGAGTTCATTCAAGCTGCCAAAATAAAGAAAGCAGTCTTGATCAGAATTTAATTGCAAATAATGTGTCAGTCGACAGTTTTTGAAAAGAAATGGCAATGAAAAACCCGGTAAGAATGAAAAATTCTTCCGGGTTTTGGTTTTATGCAGAAAATGATAAGCTGTAAGAAAAGTTCTTTCTTAAACTTCTTCTGAAACCGGATCGGATTCTTCGGAATCAGTTTCCGGTGTCTGGGAAGCGGCTTCTGGTCCGGCTTCTGCATCGTCAGTTTTTTCTTCAGACTCTTCAGAGGTTTCTTCTTTTGCAGAAGCTGGTGTAAGAGTTGTGTAACCACGCTCTGGCACTTCGCCAAGATCATCATCCAGTTCAAAATCGTCATCTTCAAAAGCATCATCGAACTCGTCTTCCGGTTCTTCATTATGTCGGTTCTTTAACCAGTAATATGCACCGGCACCAGCTGCGCCTGCGGCAGTCAGTCCGAGCAGGATTTTACCAAATTTTTTAGCCATGTGCTGCTCCTTTCTTAATCTCAGACTGTCAGATATGGCAGATGAGATAGTTCGTCATGAAATATAGTATACATGAATAATTTTATTGTAATACTTTTGTTTGAAAAGGGGAAGTAAAATATTTATAAAAGTGGTGGAAAAACAACAAAAATAAGGAAGTGTTGCATGATTATAAAGAGCTGGAATGTTGTGAAAGAATAAAAATTGTGTTACGATATAAAATAGTATCTAAAGAGAGGAAGACCGCGAATGAGAGAATTTACAAAATATCATGATACCAGCAAGTCAGTTAAAGAACGTGCCAAGACCAAAGTATTTGGTGCAGTGTACAGTCATACCGCGATTATTCTTCTGCTGATTCTTCTTCAGATTGGTATTATGGTTCTCACTTTTACATATCTGGGAAATTATAGTACCTATATGAATGGAGTGATATCGCTTCTTTCTTTTATCACAGCGATTTATATTTTCAATGAAAAAGGGAATCCGGCGTTTAAGATGACGTGGATCCTGTTTGTGTTCCTTGTCCCGGTGGTCGGAGTTGGATTTTATCTGTTTACAAAAGCAGGGATCGGAACCAAATATCTGGGTGCCAGACTGGAGAAGCTTCGAGTGGAGACTGAACCTTATATGCAGCAGAATGAATATGTCGTCCATGCGATGAAAGGTGGAAGGGTTGCAAACGCCAATTTGTCACATTTCCTTTATAACCAGGTGGGATTTCCGACTTATGGGAACTCACAGGCACAGTATTTTCCACTGGGAGATGACAAATTTCCGGTTCTGATCGAGGAATTGAATAAGGCAGAAAAATTTATTTTCATGGAATATTTTATTATCGGAGAAGGATATGTGTGGGACACTGTCCTGGATGTCCTGCGTAAAAAGGTGAAAGAGGGCGTGGAAGTACGCCTGATGTATGACGGAACCTGCAGCATCAGCCTTCTGCCGTATGAATATCCGAAGCAGCTCAGGGAATATGGAATCCAGTGCAAGGAATTTGGACCGATCGTACCCATCCTTTCTACCAGTCAGAATAACCGGGATCACCGGAAAATCTGTGTGGTTGACGGAAAGGTTGCATTTACCGGAGGTGTCAATCTAGCAGATGAATATATCAACAAAAAAGTCCGTTTCGGACACTGGAAAGACACAGCAATCAAAATTGAAGGAGATGCCGTGCAGAGTTTTACCATGATGTTCCTGCAGATGTGGAATATTACGGAGAGACAGCCGGAGGATTATGCAAAGTATCTGACAGAAAAGCAGCCGGGATTCAGCCGCAAAGATGGTTATATCATCCCATACGGAGACAGTCCGTTCGATCATGAAAATGTAGGAGAAGAAGTGTATTTCCACATTCTGAATCATGCGAAGAAGTATGTGCATATTATGACACCGTATCTGATCCTGGACAATGAGATGATTGATGCGCTGACAAGAGCTGCAAAAGGTGGAATAGAAGTGCAGATCATTATGCCACATATTCCGGATAAGCCGTATGCATTTTACCTCGCAAAGACCTACTATGAAGAACTGATCGCAGGTGGGGTACAGATTTATGAGTACACGCCTGGATTTGTCCATGCGAAAGTGTTTACATCGGATGATGATACTGCGACGGTAGGAAGTATCAACCTGGATTACCGTAGTCTTTATCTGCATTTTGAGTGCGGCGTTTTCATTTACCGCAATCAGGTTGTGCGTGATATTGAAAAGGACTTCCAGGATACACTGGCAAAATGCCAGAAGGTGACGATGACAGAAGTGAAAAACCGCAGTACATTTGTGAAAATATACGGTCAGGTTTTAAGACTTGTGGCTCCTCTGATGTAGTCGTGTATCCGGAAAGAAGAAAAATAAGAAAAAACGTGAAAAATTAGGGAAGTGGCTGAAAATAAGAGTGTACTTTTCAGTTGAAATGTAGTATAATTCAATCGGTGTCTTTATAAGGGACATTGATTATATTTATAAGTAGGAGTTATCCCGATGAAAAGAGGGATGACACTGTGGAGGTATTTCACAGATAGCCAAGAACACGCAGGAGGATTTATTATGGTTAAAGCAGTAGTAGGTGCGAACTGGGGAGACGAAGGAAAAGGTAAGATCACAGATATGCTTGCCGAAAAAGCAGATATTATCATTCGTTTCCAGGGTGGAGCAAATGCCGGACATACAATTATCAATGATTACGGCAAATTCGCTCTTCATACATTACCGTCAGGAGTTTTCTACGGACATACAACCAGTATCATCGGCAATGGTGTCGCTGTAGATATCCCGGTTCTTTTCAAGGAAATCCAGTCAATCATTGACAGAGATGTTCCGATGCCGAAGATTCTGGTGTCAGACCGTGCACAGATGGTGATGTCTTATCACAAGAATTTTGATGCATATGAGGAAGAGAGACTGGGCGGCAAGTCGTTCGGATCTACAAAGTCTGGTATTGCACCGTTCTATTCAGATAAGTATGCAAAGATTGGTTTCCAGATCAGTGAGCTTTTCGAGGATGAAGCAGAGCTGAGAGATAAGGTAAACCGTATAGCAGAACAGAAGAATGTCATGCTGGAACATCTGTATCACAAACCGTTAATCAATCCTGATGATTTATATAATGAACTGATGGAATACAAAGAAATGGTAGCACCGTATGTATGTAACGTTTCTCTGTATCTTAACGAAGCACTTAAAGAAGGTAAAGAAATTCTTCTTGAAGGACAGCTTGGAACATTAAAAGATCCGGATCATGGAATTTACCCAATGGTAACTTCTTCTTCTACACTGGCAGCTTACGGTGCGATCGGTGCCGGAATCCCGCCGTATGAGATCAAACAGATCGTTACAGTATGTAAAGCATACTCAAGTGCAGTAGGAGCAGGTGCCTTTGTAAGTGAGATCTTTGGCGAAGAAGCAGATGAACTCAGAAGACGCGGTGGAGACGGCGGAGAATTCGGCGCAACAACCGGTCGGCCGAGACGTATGGGATGGTTTGACTGTGTAGCATCCAAATATGGATGCCGTATGCAGGGAACTACAGATGTAGCATTTACTGTTGTTGACGTACTTGGATACCTGGATGAAATTCCGGTATGTGTAGGATACGAGATTGACGGAGAAGTTACAACAGAATTCCCGACAACACATCTTCTTGAGAAAGCAAAACCAGTACTCAAGACACTTCCGGGATGGAAATGCGACATCAGAGGAATCAAGAAATACGAAGATCTTCCGGAGAACTGCAGAAACTACATCGAATTTATCGAGAAAGAGATCGGATATCCGATCACAATGGTTTCTAATGGACCGGGAAGACATGATATCATCTTCAGAAATAAATAGGAATTAAAAATGAGGCAGGACTTTTTTAGTCCTGCCTCATTTTCATGGCGAATTATCAAATTGTGATAACGGTTGGTTATATATTACAGTAAGTATACTCCGCGGGATGCAGCTTCTTCGAGGATGTCGTCAGGCCAGATGGAGGACTGGACTTCTCCGATGTGGGCTTTGCGGAGATAGAACATGCAGATTCGGGACTGACCGATTCCACCTCCGACTGTGTACGGAAGTTCTCCTTTTAATAATGCCTTCTGGAAATCCATCTCGGCGCGTTCTTCACAGCCGGCTTCTTTTAACTGACGGCGGAGAGCATCTTCATCTACACGGATACCCATCGAAGAAAGCTCCAGTGCGATATCGAGAACCGGATAGTAGACGATGATGTCACCGTTCAGTTCCCAGTCATCATAGTCCGGTGCACGGCCGTCGTGACGCTGTCCGGATGCAAGAGTCTTACCAATCTGTTTGATGAATACAGCACCTTTTGCTTTGGCAAAATGGTATTCACGTTCTTTTGGTGTCTTATCCGGATACATGGTTTCCAGTTCCTGGGATGTGATGAAGCTGATCTCATCCGGAAGGAATTCTTCGATATAATTATAGCGGCGTGCCATGTATGCTTCGGTTTCTTTGAGCGCACTGTATACTTTTCCTACTGTGTATTCCAAGGTCTCCATGTTGCGTTCTTCTTTGGAAATTACTTTTTCCCAGTCCCACTGGTCAACATAGATAGAATGGATATTGTCGGTATCTTCATCGCGACGGATGGCGCTCATATCGGTATAAAGTCCTTCTCCTGAATGAAAGCCGTAGCGCTTTAAGGCGTAACGTTTCCATTTTGCAAGAGAGTGGACGATCTCAACTTCGCGGTCTTCCTGTTCTTTGATGCCAAATGCAACCGGGCGTTCTACTCCGTTCAGGTTATCGTTCAGTCCGGATTCCGGGCGGACGAAAAGAGGAGCGGATACACGCGTCAGATGCAGAGATTTGGCAAGTGCGCGTTCAAAGTGGTCTTTTACTTCTTTGATTGCCACTTCTGTCTCGCGGATCGTAAGTGGAGAATGGTAATTCTCCGGTATCTGCAAATTGTTCATGATGTTCTTCCTTTCTTACTACTCACTATGTCTAGTTTAGTGAATTGACGTGGTGTTGTCAATCATATTTCCTTAAGAAACGACTTATTTTCTTAAGAAACAACTTATGATTTTTTTAGAGAATCTCCATAGTAAGGTCACAGAATATGGCTATACTCTTAAAATGATGTTGGGTCAAGAGGTCAAAAATCCTCTTGCAAGCAAGCTTGCATCGGCTTTCTGACCTTTTGATCCTGGTATCATCATAAAAAAGTCATAAATCAGAAAATAAGAACATATATTAAAGATGTCGGGGAAATGCCGGATGAGGCTTATACCAGAAGGCAGACAGACGAAAAAACTGTAGACAGGAGGTAACAAGATATGCAGAAAGAGAAGAATATCAGCACACAGGAAGTCATTTCCATGGAAGAATATCTAAATAAGAGACAGAAGATCAGAGAACAGGAGAAAAAACGATTCGGTGGCAGATTCAGCGAAGAAAAAAGCCCTGCCTGGATGATGGCAGAGCTTTATGTATGAGATGTTAATATTCACTGTGAAAGTCGTCATCATTCCTGTGGATCAGACGATAAACCAGGATGTAGGCGTAACTCATAACCGGCACAAGAATCGTGCAGGCAACAGATGCTTTCAGAAGTCCTAATGATCTGGATTTGTCGATAAATGCAAATACCAGGGTGCTGACGTACATCAGGAACAGAAGAATTGCACAGATAAGAGCCGCAAAACGCTTGATTTTTTTCATAACAACCACCTTCGTACTGTACTTTATCTCTATTATATAGATAAAAAACAATTTCTACAAGAAAATGTTTTGCAAACAGTCGAAAAATGCTGTATGATATATGGAGTGATAAAGAACAAAAAGGAGAATTTACAGTATGAGTACATTATTAGAACAGTGGAGAGATACCGCTTACTCGAAAGAGATGGATAAAGCTTCTCTGCAGAAGTTCTGGGGAACCTATTTCCAGACTGAAAAAGAGATCTATGAAAAGCTGCTTGAGAATCCGGACGAAGAAGTAAAAGGAACTGTAAAGGAACTTGCTGAAAAATATGGCATTAATGTATTTACAATGACAGGATTCCTTGATGGAATCAATGACAGCCTGAAAGTGGCTAATCCAATTGAGACAATGGATGAGGACACTGAGGTAAGTCTTGCTTTTGATAAAGAACTGCTTTACAAGAACATGGTAGATGCAAAAGCTGACTGGCTGTATGAACTGCCACAGTGGGATAAGATCTTTACAGAAGAAAAGAAAAAAGTCCTTTACAAAGAACAGAAAAACGCACGTACAATCCACGTAGAAAAGAAAGTTTATCCAAACGATCCATGTCCGTGCGGAAGCGGTAAAAA
The DNA here is from genome assembly GCF_054660775.1 of Allocoprococcus similis. Classification (NCBI taxonomy): domain Bacteria; kingdom Bacillati; phylum Bacillota; class Clostridia; order Lachnospirales; family Lachnospiraceae; genus Allocoprococcus; species Allocoprococcus similis. The sequence continues at coordinate 47,300 of NZ_BAAHSG010000039.1, read as the reverse complement.
ATATAAAAAATGCTGTGGTAAGAACAAATAAGTTCTGATAGAAATTTTCAATACATTTTTTTGAACGTGTTGACAAATGAAAATCCCATGGTATAATGTTAGCAAATGCGATGAAGAGAAGAGTAGAGCGCAGAAAAATCCCAGAGAGAGAGGTCTTAGGCTGAGAGCCTCTTATTACAGAAGCGTTTGAAGACCACCTCCGAGCGGCTGTAAAACAGTCCGGCTGGATACCGTTATCATCCACAAAGAGGTCCTGGAAATCAGGACAAGCGGGGTGGAACCGCGGGTACACAAAGTAACTCGTCCTCTGCAGCAGATATTTCTGTTGCAGAGGTTTTTTATTTACAGAAAGGATGATCTAATGGAAAGTATTTACGATTGTTTCAAGCTGAACAATGATATGAAAATCCCATGCGTTGGTTTTGGAACCTACAAAGCAGCAGAAGGGAATAACGTGGAGATTTTAAAGACTGCCATAGAAGCAGGATATCGCTATTTTGATACCGCATCCTTTTATCAGACCGAAGAATTTGTAGGACAGGCGATCCGTGAAAGCAATCTTCCAAGAGAGGATTTCTTCCTTGTATCCAAGATGTGGAAAGATGAAATGGGATATCAGCAGACAAAGGATGCATTAGAAAAGAGTCTGAAAAGACTTGGTACCGATTATCTGGACATCTATCTGATCCACTGGCCAAGACCGTCGGCTGACTGTGAGAACTGGAAAGAACTGGATCTTGAGACCTGGAGGGCGATGGAAGAGCTTCAGAAAGAAGGGAAGATCCGGGGACTTGGACTCAGCAACTTCCTTCCGCACCATATTAAGAACATTCTGGAGAATGGAACGGTAAAACCAGTTGTCAACCAATTGGAACTGCATCCGGGTTATATGCAGCAGGCTGCTGTGCAGTATTGTAAAGAGCATGGTATCCAGATGCAGGCATGGAGCCCGATCGGAAGACGGCGGATTCTGGAAGATAAGCTGATTTTGGAGCTTGCAGGAAAATATCAGGTTTCACCGGCACAGCTGTGTCTGAGATTTTTACTTCAGAATGATATCATTCCGCTTCCGAAGTCATCTTCGATGGAACGGATGAAACAGAACATGGATCTGTTCCATTTTGAGATCAGCGAAGAGGATGTATCCAGACTGGCAACTATGCCACAGGCAGGATGGTCAGGAGAACATCCGGATCCGGAGCTTGCACAGAAAAATGTTGTATAATCAGAACTTATAAAATAAAGAGAGGAACAAAAAGACTATGAAAATCACATTAAAAGATGGATCAAGCAAAGAATATGCACAGAGCATGTCTGTAATTGATATTGCAAAAGATATCAGTGAAGGACTTGCAAGGGTTGCAACAGCAGGAGAAGTTGACGGAGAAGTTGTTGATTTAAGAACTGTGATCGACAAAGACTGCGAGCTGAACATTCTTACATTCAATGATGAAAAAGGAAAAGGCGCATTCCGTCATACAACATCCCACATTATGGCACAGGCGATCAAGAGACTGTACCCGGATACAAAGCTTGCAATCGGACCTTCTATTGAGGATGGATTCTATTACGATATCGACCGTGAGACTCCGCTTGTAGCAGAAGATCTGGAAAAGATCGAAGCTGAGATGAAGAAGATCGTCAAGGAAGATCTTCCGATCAAGCAGTATACAATGCCAAGATCTGAGGCAATTGCATATTTCAAAGAAAAAGATGAACCATATAAAGTAGAACTGATCGAAGACCTTCCGGAAGATTCTGTTATCAGTTTTTACTCACAGGGAGAATTTACAGATCTTTGTGCAGGACCTCACCTGATGAGCACAAAACCGGTAAAAGCATTCAAACTTACAAGCCTTGCAGGAGCTTACTGGCGTGGAAGTGAAAAAAATAAGATGCTTCAGAGAGTTTATGGTACTTCTTATCCAAAGAAAGCAGAGCTTGAAGAATATCTGCACATGATGGAAGAAGCAAAGAAGCGTGACCATAGAAAACTTGGAAAAGAACTTGGACTTTTCATGATGAGAGAAGAAGGACCAGGATTCCCATTCTTCCTTCCAAAAGGAATGGAACTGAAGAACCAGCTGCTTGATTACTGGAGAGAGATCCACAAAAAAGCCGGATATGTTGAAATTTCGACACCAATCATGTTAAGCCGCCATCTCTGGGAAACATCAGGACACTGGGATCACTACAAAGACAACATGTATACAACGGTGATCGATGATGAAGATTTCGCTATCAAACCGATGAACTGTCCGGGAGGAATTCTTGTATATGAATCTGAACCACGTTCATACCGTGACCTTCCGCTTCGTATGGGAGAACTCGGACTGGTCCACCGTCATGAAAAATCAGGACAGCTTCATGGACTGATGCGTGTAAGATGCTTTACACAGGATGATGCACATATCTTCATGACACCGGAGCAGGTACGTGATGAGATCAAAGGCGTTGTAAAACTGATCAATGAAGTTTACAGCCTGTTTGGATTTAAATACCATGTAGAACTTTCTACAAGACCGGAAGACAGTATGGGAAGCGATGAAGACTGGGATATGGCTACAGAAGCCCTTCGCGGTGCATTGGACGATCTGGGACTTCCATATGTAGTAAATGAAGGAGATGGAGCGTTCTACGGACCGAAGATCGACTTCCATCTGGAAGACTCTATCGGAAGAACATGGCAGTGTGGAACCATCCAGCTTGATTTCCAGCTTCCGCTTAGATTTAACCTTGAATATACAGGAGCAGATGGTGAGAAGCATCGTCCGATCATGATCCACCGTGTAATCTTCGGATCGATCGAAAGATTTATCGGTATCCTGATCGAGCATTTTGCAGGAGCATTCCCGACATGGCTTGCACCGGTACAGGTTAAGGTACTTCCGATTTCAGACAAATATATGGATTACGCACAGAAGGTTTTGGATGAACTGAACAATTCAGGTGTTCGTGCAGAGATTGATACACGTGCAGAGAAGATCGGATACAAGATCCGTGAAGCGCAGATGAAGAAGATCCCGTACATGCTGGTTGTCGGAGCAAAAGAAGAAGAGGACGGACTGGTATCTGTAAGAAGCCGTTTTGAAGGGGATGAAGGACAGAAGACACTGTCTGACTTCCTTGCAGCAATCAAGATGGAGATCCAGGCCAAGACAGCAAGAGAAGTAAAAAAAGAAGACGACAAATAGAGTTTCAAATAAAATCTGAATAAGAAATAAAATTTTCGGGCATAATGATACTGATTTTCAAAAAGGAGGTAACATTATGCCTGAATTAAAATGTACAGTACAGACATGTATGCACAACAAAGATTTTTATTGTGATCTGAACGCAATTACGGTGGGAGGAAAATCTGCACGGAAAGCTGCAGAGACATGCTGTGACAGCTTTGAAGAAAGAAAAGGCGGAACTTACAGCAATGTGACCGGTGAGGCGAGTCCGACAAGCAAGATCGACTGCAAGGCCACGGAGTGCCAGTATAATAAGAAATGCCAGTGCCATGCAGGAAAGATCAGTGTGGAGGGCAGCCAGGCATGCAGCTGTGATGAGACAGAATGTGCAACTTTCAGTTGTGGATGTGCGTAGATGAGATTGATGGGTGTGGGAGAGTTTCTCCTGCACCTGTTTTTGTTTGTGAGGAAGGGACGAAGAAAATGGAAAACAAATCGATGGGGCTTCATTGCACTAACCACTCCAAGGAGCCTCTGAAAGCGAGAATTGTGTCAGCAATGGCTTCCACAATTCTCTGAGTCTCCTTTACGTAGTGCAAAAAGTAAGCCCCATCGATTTGTTTTCCATTTTCTTCTGGCTTTTCAAGACAAAAGAGAGTTGAATGATTTGGGAGGAGAATGGTTTCCACAGCCATCTTCGGGCTGTGGAGATGCAAGTGGGAGTGTGATTCAGAAAAGATGGAGTAAGATTGAGAGAAAAGGTGTGAAAAGGATGGTTGGGGAGGTTGACGGGGGTGTCAGAAAGAAGGTATAATAAAAAATAGACTTTTGAAGAAAGACAGGGAAATTAAATGGAAAAAAAAGACAATGTAGAGAAAGGGGTTTCGGAGAAGCCGGAAGCGAAGAAATCTGCAGCGTATTATGAGAAGCGTCCGGAATTTGGTAACAGAGGACCATCAAAGATTTTGCTGCATTTCAGGAAGGGGCTTACCTTTTTTCTTGTAATTGCGGCTTGTGTGATCTTTTATTTTCTTCTACTCCGAATAGAGGATATATCAGTAGATGTCAGTAAAGTAATTGATGTGCTAAAGCCGATCCTATACGGAATGGTGATCGCATATTTGCTGAATCCGATCGTAAAGCAGATTGACCGGTGGCTGATTCCACAATTAAAAAAGAAAATGTCTCTGGAAAAGGCGAAGAAAGTTTCGCGTAGTGTCGGTGTTTTTGCAGCGTTGGTTATGCTGCTTGCTTTGATTCTGGCACTGTGCAATATGCTGATTCCGGAACTTTATAAAAGTATCCGTGACATGGTTCAGACTCTGCCGGGACAGATCAGTGATATGGTTACGAAGATCACAAGTATCCAGAAAGATACCAGTCCGGCCGGAGTCATGGTACGTAACCTGTTAGAAAAGGGATCGGATGCGTTACAGAACTGGATCAAACAGGATCTTTTAACCAAGGTTAATGAAGTGATGTCAAACCTGACGGTTGGGATAATCAATTTTGTCAGTGAGATCCTGAATTTTCTGATTGGTCTTATTGTATCAGTCTATATTCTGTTCAGTAAGGAAACTTTTTCCGCACAGAGTAAAAAGATCGTCTATGCAGTGTTCCGTACAGATCATGCCAATATGATCCTGCATCTGACAAAGAAAAGCAATGAGATTTTCGGTGGATTTATTATTGGAAAGATTATTGATTCCATGATTATCGGAGTGCTTTGCTTCTTTGGACTTACGATCCTGAAGATGCCGTACATACTTTTGATCAGTGTAATCGTTGGTGTGACCAATGTCATTCCTTTCTTCGGACCGTATATCGGTGCTATTCCGAGTGCCGTTCTGATTTTGCTGAATGATCCGATCAAGGGCTTATATTTCCTGATCTTCATTCTTGTGCTGCAGCAGCTTGATGGAAATGTGATCGGACCGAAGATTTTGGGTAATTCGACTGGATTATCTGCATTCTGGGTTGTATTTTCAATCCTGTTCGGAAGCGGTCTGTTTGGATTTGTAGGAATGATCATGGGCGTGCCTACATTTGCAGTAGTTTATTATATTATTACAATGCTGATCAATCATTTGCTGGAGAAGAAAAAGCTTCCGCTTCAGACTTCGGAGTATGGGGAAAAGAGTTATGTGGATGATAGTGGAAGATTTGTCAGAGAAAATCCGGAAGAGAATGATACAGCGGTAAAAAATGGAGAAAATAAAAAAGAGAGGAAGTAAGCAGAAATGCCAATTCGTGTACAGAATGACCTTCCGGTAAAAGAAATACTGGAAAAAGAAAATATATTTGTAATGGATGAGAACCGTGCGGTTCATCAGGACATCCGTCCGATCAAGATCGGACTTTTGAATCTTATGCCACTGAAAGAGGATACGGAACTTCAGCTTCTGCGCTCCCTTTCCAATACACCGCTGCAGGTTGACATTGTGTTTTTGGCAGTAAAAAACCATGTTTCAAAGAATACTTCAGCGAATCACCTGAACCGGTTTTATGAGAATTTTGAAAATGTAAAAGATCAGAAATTTGACGGATTTATCATAACCGGAGCACCGGTAGAGCAGATGCCGTTTGAAGAGGTGGATTACTGGGAAGAGCTTGTAGAGATCATGGAGTGGACAAAGACGCATGTTACTTCAACGATCCATCTCTGCTGGGGGGCACAGGCAGCACTTTATTATCATTATGGTATCAATAAAGTACAGCTGGACAAAAAGCTTTTCGGTATCTTTGAACATAAGGTTATGAACCGTAAGATTCCTCTGGTACGTGGATTTGATGATGTATTTTATGCACCGCATTCCAGACATACAGATGTGCCGATTGAGAAGATCCGTGCAGATGAGAGACTGATGGTTCTGGCAGAGTCGGAAAAGGCAGGAGCATATCTTATCATGGCACAGGATGGAAGACAGATTTTTGTGATGGGACATCCGGAGTACGATCGGGTGACACTGGATCAGGAGTATAAGCGGGATCTGAGTAAAGGACTTCCGATTGAAATGCCGGAGAATTATTATCCGGACAATGACAGCACACAGAAGCCACTTCTTACATGGAGAGCACATGGTAACTGTATGTATGCAAATTGGCTGAATTACTATGTTTACCAGGCAACCCCGTATGATATGGTGGGGACACCTGATTTTCATTAGGATCCAGATAGAAGTTCAATACCGATATCCTGCCAGGCATATCAGAAAGTACTACGTTTCGGAAGAGAAATCATTTGCTATAATCGGAAAGCAAAAACAAGCGGGAGGAAAAATATGTTATTGGAGCAGAAAACAACGGATTTTTTGGAACAGCTCTCATCATCAGCACCGATTCCGGGAGGTGGCGGGGCATCGGCAGCAGTCGGAGCGTTCGCATCAGCTTTGGGACTTATGGTCGCAAATCTGACTGTCGGAAAAAAGAAATATGCAGATGTTGAAGAAGAGATTTTAGAGATAAGAGAAAAACTTGAGCAGAAGAAGCAGGATCTGGTCCGGATGGTAGATGCAGATGCCGAGGCTTTTGAACCACTGGCAAAGGCTTACAGAATGCCAAAAGAGACAGAGGAAGAACAGGCAGAGAAGGAAAAAGTTATGGAGGCTGCACTTAAAAATGCGGCAGAAGCACCACTGTGTATTATGGAAACAATTGTAGATACTATGGAGATGATCCGGGTGCTGGGGGAAAAAGGAAGCAGGCTTGCTGTCAGCGATGCAGGAGTTGCAATCCTTTTTGCACAGGCGGCTCTTGAAGGAGCTTCTCTTAATATTTTTATCAATACAAAGATGATGAAGGATCAGGAGGAAGCTGAAAGACTGAATTGTCTGGCTGATCAACTGATCGCGACAGGCAAAGAACTGAAAGAGACAACTTATGATGCTGTAATTAAGAGTATCAGACCATAACAGATAAGACAGACAGGAGAAAGACATGAGCATACAGATGCGAGGGGCTGAAGTGGCAAAAGCCATGAAAGAACAGCTGATCAGAGAAAGAGAAGAGTTGAACGCTGCGGGAGTAAATCCATGCCTTACGATCATTCGGGTAGGAGCGAAAGAAAATGATCTTGCTTACGAACGTGGAGCAAAAAAGAGAATGGAAATGATCGGAATCGAGTGCCGCGTTGCAGAACTGCCAGAGGATATTTCACAGGAAGAATTTGAGGATGCTTTCTGTAAGATCAATAAAGATCCGGAGGTTCACGGGATCCTTTTGTTCCAGCCACTTCCGGAGCAGCTCGATGTAGAGAAGATCAGACAGATGATCGACCCGGCAAAGGATATGGATGGAATGAGTCCTGTAAATCTTGCAAAAATATTCGAAGGTGACAGAACTGCTTATGCGCCTTGTACTTCTGAGGCAGTGATGCACATTATGAAGCACTATGGAATTGAACTCCAGGGGAAAAGGGTGACCGTCATCGGAAGAAGCATGGTTGTCGGAAAACCGCTTTCCATGTTGATGCTTGGACAGAATGCAACTGTAACTATCTGTCATTCGCGCACAAAAGATCTGGCGGACAGATGTCGCGAAGCAGAGATAATAGTAGCTGCGATCGGACGGGCAAAGCATATCACCGCCGATATGATCGCCGAAGGAGCGGTGGTAGCGGATGTCGGAATCAACGTACTGGAAGACGGAACCCTCTGTGGAGATGTGGACTACGAAAATGTCCGGGAAAAAGTATCTCATATCACACCGGTTCCGGGAGGAGTAGGAAACGTCACAACCTCCGTACTCGCTTCTCACGTGCTGCGTGCCGCCCGTATAGTCCAGAACGAACTCAGACAACGCAGAGTGTAACACCGCCTCTCTGTCGAACACAATACAAATGGGCGCAGAACAGTTACAACCAGTAACCTTGAGCGCCCAGGAAGAGAAAAATGGGGCTGTGAAAAAAGAAATAACTCCATAATAATTGGAAATAACTTCATAATCCGGATTTTAACCATGTGCAATTCGAGGTGGTTAGAAGTGAGGATGGATTAAACAGATTTGTTATGACGTTGATTAAATGGATTGAACAGAATATAAAAATGTAGTCTTTTTCTTTTATTCCATATAGCTCGCTTTCAGTGCTCCTCAAGATAAAGTAGAAATAGTGCAATTTTCACATGATATTATACAAGAATTACATAGAAATATATCGTATTATTGATATGGTATTCTTGAATTGTATGTGAGGAGAAAAATATGGCAGCGGAAAGAAAAACATTAACACAGCTATCTGTGCCAATATGCTTAGAAACTTTATTTTATATGCTTTCAGGTATGGTTGATACGCTTATGCTATCATCTGTAAGTGATCAGGCTGTAGGAGCAGTGGGAACAGCAAATACATATATAGGTGTTTTTATTATTATGTTCGGAGTAATATCATCGGGTATGATAGCTGTTATGTCACAAAATATCGGAGCCGGAAGACCGGGAATAGCATATCAGGCAAGACAACTTGGACTTATATTCAATGCATTGATAGGTATCGTAATGTCTGTCATTCTTGCTACTTTTTCTGATGGGATACTTAGAATCGTAAGTATTGCTCCGGCTTTGCTTGAGCCGGCTGAAATATATCTTAGGATTGTCGGAGGTGCATGTTTTTTAAATGCACTGATTCCTATTTTCTCCAGTTATTTGAGAGTGTTTGGATATACAAAGCATTCTTTGATAGGAACTGTTGTTGGAAATGTTCTTAATATAATACTTAATTCCGTATTCTTATTTGTATTCAACTGGGGGGTAATGGGAGTTGCTGTTGCCACGGTTATTTCAAGAGTTGTAAATCTTATTATTGTAGCCAGTATGGGAGCGGTGCTTATAAAAGCAAAACAGAGTCCTGAGCGAATTGCATCAAGAAAGATATTTGCGCAGATTGTTAAGATTGGTTTTCCTTCTGCGCTTGAAACAGCACTTTACAACATCGCAATGACCTTTATTGTGCGTTTTATGAATCAGATGGATGTGGATGGAATGAATGTTACAGCACGCTCATATGCTGTACAGATTGCAAATTTCTCGTATTGTGTGGGAGCTGCCCTTGCTCAGGCAAATGCAATTATGACCGGTTGGAGAATTGGAGCAAAAGAGTTTGAGGAATGTAACAGGGGAACGAGGAAAGCTGCGATATACGGTATCATCACAGCGACATGCTTTTCCGTGACATTTGCATTGGCAGGACATTTTATCGTGCATATATTTACTGATGATACACAGATGATAAATCTTGTGGTAAAGTTGTTAATAGTAGATATATTTCTTGAATTTGGAAGGGTAACAAACCTTGTATATGGTCAGGCATTAAAAACGAGTGGAGATGCACTTTTCCCGGTTATACTCGGTGTGGTATTTATGTATTTGTTTGCAGTTGGCGGCACCTATTTTCTCGGAATACACATGGGACTTCTGGCTGTAGGAGCATATATTGCTATGGCAGGTGACGAATGTGCGAGAGCTGTGGGAATGGTACTTAGATGGAAGAGCGGAAAATGGGAGAGTAAAGGTCTTATAGAAGTGTAGGAGAGATTATGTACTTTGAATTAAAGGAAAATAAACCACATGGTACAAAGGATGATCCGTTTAGTACATATCATATAAAAAATGAGGGACGATTATTTCAGATACCGGTTCATTGGCATGATGAACTGGAAATTATATATGTAAAAAGCGGTTTTTTGACTGTAAGTATATCAGGAGAAAATTATATTGGAATCCCCGGGGATGCTTTTGTCGTGTCGCCGGGGAATCTGCATTTCATGGGTTCACAGACTGGTACAGTGGATTATTTTACTTTCCTTTTTCCGTTGAAATACATATCTTTTTGTATAAATGACATGTTAGATGATAAATTACTGGAGCCGTTAAAAAATGGCCATCTGATGATAAGTCCAAGAGTAAAAGATACAGCAAAAGAACTGTGTGAGCAGTTGGTTGAAACATATATGGCAAAAAATAAGAAAACTGAGTCCAAAATAACTGCTCAGATAAAGACAAAAATAATTCTTTTACAATTTATTCTTGAAATGTGGGAGAAGGGCTTTGTAATCGAAAATGATAAAAGCGGGAGAAATACTGTAGAAAAAGAAATGATTTCATATATACAGCAGAATTTTATGGAAAAAATATCGTTAAAAGAATTTGGTGAGCAGTTTCATCTTTCGGAAAAGTATATATCACGATATTTTAAGGAACATTTTCATATTACGCTTTCGCAATATATCACACATTTACGATTAGAGCATGCAAAACAGCTGTTACAAGATACGGATACTCCTGTTACAGAGGTCGCAATGCAGAGTGGATATCAGAATGTAAGCTATTTTATCAGAAGCTTCAAAAAAACATATGGAGTTTCTCCGTTAAAATATAGAAAAAAATAAGCCGGTTATATGGTTAGAATAGGACTTGAAAAAAATATAAAAGATACTATCAAAAAAGGTTAGGGAACAACCGAAAGGGAGTTTCCTAACCTTTTTGTATAAGAATAATTAGATAAATATTATGTTACAGGAACTTCCCCTGTAGATTTTCGCTCGATTAGCTGTGCATGTAACAAAAATGTACTGATTGAAATGCCATTAAGCAGACTTGATAGCGCAAAGAACCCACTTTTCCCGAGCTCAGGTCGATCTTGTCTGATTGTAGTCAATGGAGGAGAAGTATATGCTGCAATCGGAATATCATCAAATCCGATAATACTGATATCTTCAGGAATTCTGTAGCCTAGTTGCTGACACTGGATAAGGGCTGCATTGGCAAGAGTGTCCTGACTACAGATGATAGCAGTCATTCCTTTTTCCAGAAACCGAGGCAGGTGCTTTTCCATACATTCAGACAAATAGTAAGAGCAGCCGGTAGAATTAGAAGAAGTGTTCAGTCCATGCTTATGCATGGCATGGAGGAAGGCTGCATGTCGTATCTGAAGAATCTGAGATCCAAGAGAACCGCTGAGATAGGCAATCTTACGATGCCCAAGTCCGGCAAGATAAGAGACAGCAAGTTCCATTCCCTCATCATTATCAATACCTACATAAGCGGTAGAAGGATTCCCAATAATATAGTTATCGAAAAGTACAGCAGGAGTGTGGCTGGTTTTAAAATCCTGAATCCAAGGGTCGTTCAAGGAAAAGCCGATTGCAAAAGCGCCTACGTAATCATGCTCTAACATAAAAACATCATAATGTTGGTTCCGTTGCATCTGAACGTCAACAGGTACAATTTCAACATCAAAACCGGCCGGTTCAGCCATCTGGCGGAAACCAAGCAGAATGTCATAGGCAAAATGATGAGGCTCTTCGTATTGTATATTCTCTTTTTCTATTATAATACAGATTTTTTTAACGGGTTTCTTATAACGACGAAGTTTAGTATAACCGAGGGCTACGGCAGTTTCTAAAACCTGTTTCCGTAAAGTTTCGCTGATATCAGGAGCATCATTGAGTGCTTTGGATACAGTACTCTTGGAAATCTCCATTTTATCAGCAATATCCTGGATTGTAGTCATAATTTGTGATCCTTTCATAAAGCAGGAAAATAATTCTTTTTTTATTATATACAATGATATAGTAAAAAGCAATGAACTATAGGAAAAATAAAAATTTAGGTAAGTTTCGATAATGCGAAAACATAAAATAATGCACAAAAAAGAACGAGACAAAATGTGCAAATTTAATAAAAATAAGTGGCTATTTGAAAAAAGATTGACGAAAAAATGAAAAAGACGTATATTATGCTTAACGAAACAATACGAAACAAAGGAATGAAAGGAAGAAAGATGATGAAGAGAGGACTGGCAACATTTCTAACAGGAATCATGACTGTAACTCTGGTGGCAGCAGGACTAACCGGATGTGGGAGCAGTACGGCGGATAAAGGGTCAGAAAAAGTCAGACTGATGGTATGGTCTCCATCGGAAGATCAGTCAAAAGACAGTGGCGAATGGCTTCAGACAATGTGCAATAATTTTGCAAAAGAGCACCCGGAGTGGGATATTACATTTGTCTATGGAGTAGCTGATGAAGCGACAGCCGCAGATCAGGTGGCACAGGATCCGGAAGCAAGCGCAGATGTATTTATGTATGCAAACGACAGGATTACATCGCTTACAGATGCGGATGCAGTAGCAAAATTTGGTGGAAAGTATAAAGAAGAGATTGAATCAACCAACTCGGAGGTGCTTTTAGATTCGTTGACGGTTGACGGAGAACTTTATGGTGTCCCGTTTACAACCAATACCTGGTATATGTTTTATGACAAGTCTGTATTTTCAGAGGAAGATGTGAAAAATCTGGATACGATGCTGGAAAAAGGAACAGTATCCTTCCCATTTACTAATTCATGGTATCTTCCAGCATTTTATCTGGGAAATGGATGTACTTTGTTCGGAGATGGAACAGACGAGTCAAAAGGAGTTGATTTTGCAGGAGAAAAGGCAGTGGATGTAACCAATTATGCAATTGATCTGGCAGCCAATCCAAATTTTAAAATTGATGCAGATGGATCAGGACTTGCAGGACTTCGTGATGGCAGTGTAAATGCAATGTTTACCGGATCGTGGGATGCAAATGCAATAAAAGAAGCACTTGGAGATAATATGGGAGTTTCATCGCTTCCGACTTATACAATTAACGGACAAGAGAAGCAGATGCTTGCATATGCCGGTTCAAAGGCAATCGGAGTTAATGCACATAGTGAATATATGGAACAGGCAGTTGCACTTGCTGTTTATCTGGGAGGAAGTGATGCACAGAGAGCACACTACGAGATGAGAACTGTGATTCCGTGCAATACAGAACTTTTAAAAGAAAAAGACATTGCATCCGATCCACTTGTTCAGGCACAGAATGATACCTTTAACAATACATCCATACTTCAGCCATTCGTGGCATCCATGAGTAACTGTTGGGTGCCGGTTGAGAATATGGGGAAAGGAATTCGTAACAAGAGTGTGACACATGAAAATGCTGAAGAACAGACGGAAGCAATGAACGAAGCAATGAACAGCAATGGAATCAATTAAGAGGTAAGCGGAATGAGTATATTTAAGAAAAAAATCAATGAATTTCCAACGCCATATACCTGCAAAAATGCAGTGAAAAAAGGTGGATTAGAGACTAAGCTTTCCATGGTCCTGATGGGATTTGGAAACATCGTACACGGTCAGATTATCAAAGGTCTTTTGTATCTGGCAATTGAAATTGCCTACATCGTCTTTATGGCGGTAAATGGAATCGGATTTATTGGCGGTCTTCGGACACTTGGAACTGTACAGCAGCAAGAGGTGTGGGATGAAGCAAAGCAAATTTATCTTTACACAAAAGGGGATCAGTCCGTTCTGATTCTACTTTATGGGGTGACGACAATCCTGCTGACGATTCTTATGATTTTGGTATGGAGAGGAACCCTGAAAAGTGCATATAAAGCAGAGTGTCTTCAGAAAGCAGGAATGCATGTGAATACATTTGCGGAAGATTTGAAGTCTCTTCTGCATGAGAATCTGTACCGTTTATTTATGACACCACCGACAACATTCATCTTTGTGTTTACTGTACTTCCGTTGGTATTCATGATTTGTATGGCATTTACTAATTACAGTCGTATCGGAAACCATCTGATGCTGTTTGACTGGGTAGGACTTGATAACTTCAAGACATTATTTGATTCAGGAAGTATTCTCGGAAGTACTTTCTGGTCGGTTCTTGGATGGACGATTGTCTGGGCGTTTTTTGCAACCTTCAGCAACTATATTTTCGGAATGATCCTTTCCCTTTTGATCAACAGAAAGGGAACAAGAGCAAAAGGATTCTGGAGATTTTGTTTTGTCCTTTCCTGTGCCGTACCGATGTTTGTATCCCTTTTGATCATGCGTACTATGTTACAGCCGGAAGGAGCAATCAACGTACTTCTCAGAAATATAGGACTGATTGCAAGTGATGCAAGCCTTCCATTCTTTACAGATGCAACATGGGCGAGGGTGACGGTTATTATCATCAATATCTGGGTAGGTGTGCCGTATACTCTGCTTCAGCTGACAGGAGTGCTTCAGAACATTCCAGAAGAACTTTATGAAGCTGCAAAAGTGGATGGTGCAAATGCCTTTCAGACATTTACAAAGATTACATTGCCGTACATGCTGTATGTGACAACACCATATCTGATTGTAACCTTTACAGGAAATGTCAATAACTTCAATGTCATTTATCTTCTTTCAGGAGGAGATCCGGTAACAAACCTTTCTTCAACTGCAGGTAAGACAGACCTTCTGGTTACATGGCTCTATAAACTGACAATCGACAAACAGTACTATAACATTGGTGCGGTAATTGGAATCATGACCTTTATCATTCTGGCAATTGGTGCACTTTTCACATACCGTAACAGTAAATCCTATAAAGAAGAAGGAGGATTTTAATCATGGCAGGAAAGAAATTACAATCTGCAAAAAAGAAGAAAATGATCAACAATACGATTGTACATATCGTTCTTGCGGTGCTGGCAATTATCTGGTTATTCCCGATCGTATGGGTAATCCTGACCAGTTTCCGTGCGGAAAAGGGCTCTTATGTGTCAACCTTCTTCCCAAAAGCATTTACGCTAGATAATTATGTGAAATTATTTACGGATACATCTATTTTAAATTTCCCGCAGATGTTTATGAACACACTGTTTATCGCAATCTGTTCCTGCATTTTATCTGCGTTTTATGTGCTGGCGGTATCCTACTGTCTTTCAAGACTGAAATTTAAAATGAGAAAACCGTATATGAACATGGCAATGATTCTCGGCCTGTTTCCTGGATTTATGTCCATGATCGCTGTGTACTTTATATTAAAGGCGATGGGGCTTACGGAAGGAAGTCTGATTAAGCTGGCTTTGATTTTGTGTTATTCCGGCGGTGCAGGACTGAGCTTCCAGATTGCAAAAGGATTTTTTGATACAATTCCGGTTGCAATTGATGAGGCTGCACTTTTGGATGGATGTACCAGATGGCAGATTTTCAGTAGAATCACACTGCCACTTAGTAAGCCGATCATTGTATATACAGTGCTGACATCTTTCATGGCTCCGTGGCTCGATTTCATTTTTGCAAAGGTAATCTGTAGAGCAAACTCAGACCAGTATACGATAGCTATCGGACTTTGGAAAATGTTGGAAAAAGAATATATTGACAGCTGGTACACCAGTTTTGCGGCTGGGGCAGTTCTGATTTCAATTCCAATCGCAATTCTCTTCTTGTTCATGCAGAGATACTATGTAGATGGCGTATCAGGCGCAGTGAAAGGATAAGGAAGACGATGAAGGATAAAATAGAATTAAAAAAATATTACTCTACAAAAGAATTTCTTGAAAATTATATTTATGAGGGAAATAATCTTGGTGTAGAATGTACAGAAGAAGGAACGACATTCCGTCTGTGGTCACCACAGGCGGAATGCGTTAGTTTAAACCTGTATCAGACAGGGAATGGAGGAAATGCGTACAAGCAGATTCCGATGAAAAAAGCAGAAAAGGGTGTGTGGAGTTGGAGGAGCAAAGAAGAACTTCACGGCGTTTATTATGATTATCTGATTACCCGCGATGGCGAAGAAGTTCGATCAGCAGACCCATATGCAAAGGCATGCGGAGTTAATGGATTGCGCAGCATGGCAGTGAATCTGAAAAAGACCAATCCAGAAGGATGGGAAAAAGATCAGGCACCAGAAGAAGGGCCGGAGCGAATTGTCTATGAACTTCATGTAAAAGAATTTTCGTGGGATAAAGCAGGTGGTTTTCCAGAGGAATATCGTGGAAAATATAAAGCATTTACATGCAGACATACGACTTTGAACGAGGACGGAATTCATCCGACCGGGTTGGATTATTTAAAGGAACTCGGGGTGACACACATCCAGATTATGCCGATGTACGATTACGGTTCTGTAAATGAAGCAGGCAAGGATACGGAATTCAACTGGGGATATGACCCGGTTAATTACAATGTGCCGGAGGGCTCCTATGCGACAGATGCCAGACATGGAGAGGTGAGAATCAGAGAAATGAAAGAGATGATTCAGGCAATTCATGAAGCTGGTTTTAGTGTGATCATGGATGTGGTTTACAATCATACTTATTCACTGGATTCCTGGTTTCAGAGAACTGCACCTTGGTATTTTTACCGGGTATTTCCGGACGGAACAGTATCTGACGGCTCTGCCTGTGGAAATGACGTGGCAAGTGAAAGAGAGATGTGTGCAAAATACATTTTGGAATCGGTGCTTTACTGGACAGAGGAATATCATATTGACGGATTTCGTTTTGATCTGATGGGACTTCTGGATGTAGATTTGATGAACCGGATTCGAAGTGAACTGGATCAAAGATACGGAAAAGGAAAGAAGATCATTTACGGAGAGCCATGGGCGGCAGATAAGACGGCTGTAGAAGGCAATAAAAAACTGGCAGCAAAAGAAAATATCGGACTTTTGGATGAAAATATCGGGGCGTTCTGTGACAGTACCCGAGATGGAATCAAAGGCTCTGCACTACGTGCAAAGGAAGCAGGGTTTATAAACGGGGCAGAAAGAAAAGAAGATGAAATGCTTGCAAGTGTGACAGCGTGGTGTGCAAATCCTTATCAAGCAGAAGGCTTTGAAAATGTGAAAGCACCTTCGCAGATTGTTACCTATGTATCAGCACACGACAATTATACGTTATGGGATAAATTAAAAGAGACAGTCGTAGAGAAAAATGAATGTTTGAGACTGAATAAAATGGCGGCGGCAGTCTATATGACTTGTCAGGGAACGTTATTCTTTTTATCAGGAGAAGAATTTGCCCGTACAAAAGACGGACAGGATAATACTTTTAAGGCTCCGATTTCTCTGAACCGTCTCGATTGGGAAAAGGCATGGGAAAACAAGGACCTGGTTCATTATTATCAGGGATTGATTGCACTTCGAAAACAGCTCTCTGGACTTTGTGACAAATCAAAAGACAGTTATAAACAAATCACGGATATGTGGAAAGAAAAAGATGTAGTAGGCTTTACTGTGCTCAATGATGAAGCATCAAGATGGAGTCAGGTGAAGATAATTTACAATGCAAGAAAAAGTAGTTATAAAGTGAAATTTTTGGATGACGGCTGGAAAATCTTAAGCGATGCTAATGACAGCTGGTGCTGGGAAAAAGGAGTCTGTGCAGAAAGACAGATAGAAGTTGCACCGCAGAGCGTGTTGATACTTGGACGTAAATAATGATTAAGGAGGAGTAGTACATGAAGTGGATTTATGGCAGACAGGATTGGAAAACATTAGAGAGAGGACTTGAAAACTGCTATCTTTTAACCAATGGACTGGGAGGTTTTTCGTCGCTTACGATGACCGGAGCTGTGGCAAGAAATGACCATTCGGTATTCATGGCATGTACGAAAGCTCCAAATCATAGGATAAATATGATTCATCGGATGAGAGAAGAATTGGATATCGGAGAATCAAAATATGTTCTTTCAACCCAGGAATTTGCGAATGGAACAAAAGAAGAAGGATATCGTTATCTTGCAGAATTTTCTTTTGAAATTCTTCCATCGTGGCGTTATCTGATAAATGGAGTAGAGATAGAAAAAGAGATTGTGATGGCACAGGGCAGCAATCAGATTGCAGTGAATTATCATCTGAAAAACCGTGGTCAGAAAGAGGCTGTTCTCTGTGTAACTCCGTTTTTTCAATTTGAACCTAAAGGGGAAGATTTGAAAGAAGGTAAGATATTTTCAAGACAAGAGCAAAAGATTACCGATGGAAAGTATAATCTTTTCTTTGAAACAAATGGAGAAGTAGAAGGATTTACAGAAAAGAAAGAAACGTATTTTTATCGCTATGATGAATGTGATGGAAGACGAGAAAATGGAATAGCAAGCGCAGTTTATCAGATTAATAAACAAGTAAAGCCAGGGGAAGAGACAGATTTGACAGTGATTTATTCGATGGAAAGTCTGATTGATATGGACGCAAAAAAAATATTTGATAAAATAAAAGAAGAGCAGATCCATTATCAAGAGAACCTTATAAAGACTTCAGGCTTGAAAAATAAACTGGCACAGACACTGGTTTGTAGTGCAGACAAGTTCCTTTCGAAAAGAGAGTCTACGGATGGATTGACTATTCTTGCCGGATTTCCTTTTTTTGAGGACTGGGGAAGAGATACAATGATTGCGCTTCCGGGAATCTGCATCTCCACAGGAAGATTTGAAAGCACAAAATCAATCTTGCAGACATTTGCATTTTATGAAAAAGATGGATTGATGCCAAATCTGTTCCCGGAGGGCGAGAATGAGCCACTTTATAATACTGTAGATGCGGCACTATTATTTATCAACTGCGTGTGGTTATATTATGAAAAAACTCAGGACGTCAAATTTGTAGAGGAAATGTATCCGGTAATGCAAAGAATTATTTTCGGTTACGAGAAAGGAACACATTTCAATATCCATATGGAAGAAGATGGCCTTATCAGTGCCGGAACAGGTCTGGATCAGGTGACCTGGATGGATGTGCGTGTGGGAGAGATTCTTCCGACACCAAGGCATGGGAAACCGGTGGAGATTAATGCTTACTGGTACAATGCACTTTGTATAATGCATAAGTTTTCTGAAGTTTTGAAGAAAAATGAAGAGCAGAAATATAGAGAACTCGCACAGAAGGTGAAAGAAGCTTTTGCACGAGAATTCTGGATGGAGGAAAAACACTGCCTGAAGGATGTAATTTCAGAAACAAAGGCAGATACACAGATTCGCTGTAATCAGATATGGGCGGTGTCTATGCCATTTACGATGCTGGATGAAGAGAAAGAAAGACAGATTGTAGATACGGTATTTGAAAAGCTGTATACGCCGTATGGTCTTCGTACACTAGATCCAACAGACGAGGAATTTCATGCATGCTATGGAGGAGAGATGATAAAAAGAGATCTTTCCTATCATCAAGGAACCGTCTGGACTTTCCCGATGGGCGGATATTATCTCGCTTACCTAAAAGTAAATAAAGACTCAAGAGAAGCAAAAGAGACTGTGACAAAGCAATTGGAAGTGTTGGAAAGTGCAATGCGTGAAGGATGTATTGGCCAGCTCCCTGAGATTTATGATGGAGAGATACCGGTTTCTTCAAAAGGATGTTTTGCGCAGGCATGGAGTGTAGGAGAAATCCTGCGTGTTTATGAAAAATTGGAGGAAAAATAAGATGGAGTTTACTGGGGTATACCATAAAACATTAGAGCAAATGAGTTATCCGTTGGATGAGGACAGATTAATTGTAAATATTAAGACCGGATATGATGTAAAACAGGTCTTTATTCATTACGGAGATCCTTATGAAGCAGGAATCCTGGGTGGAAAGGAAAAATGGATTGGAAAAAGAGAGGAAATTATTTATAAAAAACGTTTGCCACACCAAATCTGGTGGACAACAACGCTTTTTCCAGAATATAAACGATGTAAATATTATTTTGAACTGAGAACAGAAGAGGAAGTCTGGTATTATTTTGAAGATGGTTTTCTGACTGAAGAGCAGCTTCAGATGGATGGTCGTATGCAGCAGTGCTTTATTGTACCGTGGATGAATCCGGCAGATATAAATCGCACACCGGCATGGGTAAATGATACGATTTGGTATCAGATTTTTCCGGACAGGTTCTGCAACGGGACACCGGAAAAGAATGGAAATGATATCACGCCGTGGAGAAATCACGGAACCGTGACCAATCAGGAAAAATTCGGAGGAAATCTGGAAGGAATCCGTCAGAAACTATCCTATCTTCAGAACCTCGGAATTACCGGGATTTATTTTAATCCAATTATGGAAGCAGAATCCAATCACAAATATGATACTACAGATTACACAAAGATCGATCCGGCTTTCGGAGATGAAGAAACAATGAAGGCGCTTTGCATGGAAGCACATGAAAAAGGAATCCGCATTATGGTAGATGCAGTATTTAATCACTGCGGAAGAAAATTTGCACCATGGATTGATGTGCTGGAACATGGAAAAGATTCTTGTTATGCGGATTGGTTTATGGTGGAAGACTGGGAACAAATCGGAAAAAGAGCAGACACTAGAGACAGACGCTTTTACTCTTTTGCATTTGCAGATACGATGCCAAAGTTGAATACGAATAATGAAGAAGTAATTGAGTATTTTTGCAAGGTCTGTGAAGAATGGGTTCAAAAATTCGATATAGACGGAATCCGTTTCGATGTAGGAAATGAAGTATCACATCGGTTCTTAAAGCGTATACGAGAACATTTAAAAATGGTAAAACCGGATATTTATCTGTTAGGAGAAATCTGGCACGATGCAAGTCAGTGGCTGCAAGGAGATGAGTATGATTCCGTTATGAATTACCCATTGCTCAGCGGAATCCATGACTTTTTCCTTGATAAAACGATGAAAAAAGAGGAATTTGAATTTATGGTGAATCGTTGCTATACCATGTATATGCAGCAAAATAATGATGTACTTTTCAACCTGCTGGATTCCCACGATACGGAGAGACTTATGAATCGTTTTCATGATTTAGATAAATTTTATCAGCAGCTTGCAATTCTCTTTACGCTTCCGGGAAGCCCTTGCATTTATTACGGAACGGAAATCGCAATGGAAGGAGCCCATGACCCGGACTGCAGAAGATGTATGCCATGGAGTGAGATTGAAAGCAAAGAAAATCAGGAAAAGATTACAATGATGCGGAAACTGATTATGCTTAGAAGAAACGAGAAAATGTGCAGAAGCCCACATTTCCATTTCCCGGATACATATGAAAATGATCGATGTGTAGAATATATTAAGTTAGATGAAGATGGTAATAAAATTGAGGTCCTGTTAAATGCATCAGAGGAAGAAGTAAAGGTAAAAGGAGATGGGGAAATTCTTTTTGCCCGAGAATTTGATGGAGAGATACTTGGCGTAAACGGAACGCTCATTCGTAGAATTTAGGGAACATAAAGAAAGGAGAGGATATTCCAGGAATTATCAGCAGATTGGATTATTTGAAAAAACTTGGAATAGATGCAATCTGGCTCTCACCGGTGTATCGTTCTCCACAAGATGACGATGGATACGATATTTCCAGCCTATAATGTACAGGTCGGTGTTGCAGATGAGTACATTGCTGTTGTTGATGTAAACCAGTATTGCTCAGATATGGATTGTTTTATTCCACTAATGAACAAGTTTTATACTACATATGGCTTTTATCCGAAGTACCCAGTGGCAGATGCCGGATATGGTTCTTACAATAATTACATCTTCTGTGAGCAACATGGAATGAAAAATATATGAAGTTCCCCATGTTCAAGAAAGAGACTACTGACAAGAAGTATCATGAAGATCCATTTCGTGCAGTAAATTTTCCAATCGAGAAAGACGGGATCATGCGTTGCCCAAACGGGAAAAGATTTTATCTTCAGTATAGAAAAAACGTAAAAGGCAACAAGTATGGGCGTCAGGAAGAAGTGTATCAGTGTGAAGATTGCTCCGGCTGTCCATACGCAGAACAATGTAAAAAGACAGATAAAAACCGTACTGTCCGGATCAACCGCGAACTTACAGCGATGCATCAAGAAGTGATTGAAAATCTCGAAAGTATCCAGGGAGCACTTCTGAGGATGAACAGATCCATCCAGGCAGAAGGTACATTTGGTATCATAAAAAACGACCGTTGGTACAAAAGGATTGTCCGAAGAGGAATAAAATCTGTACTGCTCGAAGTATTTCTTGTTTCTATTGGACACAATCTTTATAAATATTACAACAAACAGAAAAAAACAGAAACTGCCGCATAGGATTCCATAATATCTTTTCTTATGGGGTAAGGGGAGTTATACACTTTTTTATAAAATATAATGATTGTTGCATCCATAAACAAAAAGGCGCATGAAAAAACTTTCGTTTTTTCACACGCCCATTTTTTTTCTCCTCTGGGGTGGCATAGACTACATTTATTTTTCGCCCATCTCTGGCGGAATCTTTTCTAACAACTGCCGGATATTGTCACGGATCAATTGTTTATAATTATCAGGAAGCGGTGTGATCATATCCAGGATCTCGGCATTGAGCGGATCCTTTGAATGAATGGAATCATCCAGATAGTCACAGATCAGATAATCAAATTTGACATCTAATGCTTCTGAAAAATTAAGCATGGTTGCAAAGGATGTTGCCTGGCTGCCATTTTCAATCCGGCTTATCGTTGTCTCATCAAGATTTAGTTTTTCTGCTAGTGCTGCCTGTGTAAGACCTGCTTTGTGACGTGCCTGCCGAACGCGTGTACCGAAATTCTTTTCCATGCTGTTTATCTCTCCTTCATAAAAGTAGTGTAGCATTTCAATTTGAAAAAAGAATGACATTATATGCAAGTTGACTTTATAAAAACGCCATGATAGGATATGATTAAAAAAGGGGGGAGAGAAATGGATTGGGAATCGTACAGAACAGATCTTGAGGCGATAAAGCTTGCGGTGAATGAATGTGAAAGACTTGGAGTGGATAAAGAAGAACTCCTCATAATCAGTATTTACCGTCTCTATGAATTTTATAAAACAGAAGACGACAGAGTCTATCTTCTGGGGGCATTATTGCATCTTAAGGCTTATCTTGAACTGGGGATGGAATATGAAAAGAACCGTAAGATCTTTTCACTGATTTTAGATAATTACGGGGTGTGTTATCAGGATATTTTTCAGGGAGCTGAGAAAATAGAGTAGAAAAATCTGAAAAATTCCAAAAATCAGGTTGACAAACAGAGAATAAAGAGGTAATATAACAACCATAGATTGTGAAACCGTTGAGAAAGAGGAGTAGGTTATCGAACGATATCACAGAGAGCAGCAGGTGGTGGGATTGCTGTATGGAGTTGATGATTGAATGGACTTTCGAGGGCAGCCTGAAATCAGACGAATGAGAGTATGGTTTGTCGGGAACCAAACCCGTTATCAATAAGGGATGTATGTTAGTACATAAAAGAGGACAGGAAACTGTTAAAGTTGAGTGGTACCGCGTTAATAGAAGATATTAGTCGCCTCAATCCGTAGAAGGATTGAGGCGTTTTTTATTTACCGGACCCCCCTTTCCTGATAAATAAAAAGCCTCCGGCAGGATGTTACATATGTATTCCTGTTGTGGTACGGCGCGGAATCAGGAAACACCTTCTCTTGAAAGCTAACAAAGAAAATTATTTATCAAGAAGAGGAGAACAAAATTATGAAAAAGAGAACAATCGCAGTATTATTAACAATGGCAATGGCAGCAGCAATGATGGCAGGATGTGGAAGCAAGTCGGATTCCAAGACAGCAGACGGAGAAAAGAGTTATACAATCGGTATTTCCCAGTTTGCAGAGCACGGATCCCTTGACAACTGCCGTGAAGGATTTTTAGAGGGCCTGAAAGAAGAAGGTATTGAGGAAGGAAAGAACCTGAAGGTTGAATACAAGAACTCGGCAGCAGATATGGGAACTGCATCACAGATCGCAAGCAGCTTTGTATCCGACAAGGTAGATCTGATCTGCGGAATCGCAACACCAAGTGCACAGACAGCATACAATGCTGCGATGGATACAGATATTCCGGTTATCTATACTGCAGTTACAGATCCGAAAGCAGCAGAGCTTGCAGATGATAAAGGGAACCCGGTTGGAGAAGTCACAGGAACCAGTGATAAACTTCCGATTGAAGCACAGCTGAAAATGATCCGTGAACTTCTTCCGGATGCAAAGAAGATCGGTATCCTCTATACAACAAGTGAGGCAAACAGCGTATCTGCAATTGCTGAATACAAAGAAAAAGTCGGTGACTATGGATTTGAACTTGTAGAAAAGGGAATTACAAATACATCAGAAATCGCACTTGCAACAGACGATCTTCTGTCACAGGTTGACTGCATCAGCAACCTGACAGATAACACGGTAGTAAGCTCACTTGCAACCATTCTGGATAAGGCAAATGCAGCAAATATCCCGGTATTCGGAAGTGAGATCGAACAGGTGAAGCTTGGATGCCTGGCAGCAGAAGGTCTTGATTATGTAGCACTTGGTAAACAGACAGGTAAGATGGCAGCAAAGGTTCTCAAAGGAGAAAAGAAAGCATCTGAAATGCCATTTGAGACGATCACAGAAGCAGGACTTTACCTGAATACAAAAGTAGCAGAAAATCTTGGAATCACAGTGGAAGATGATCTGAAAAACAGCGCGGTAGAGACATACGATTCTATCAGCGAAAACTAAATTTGAATTAGAAAAGTGAGGAGCAATGCAATGAGCTTTGCAGTATCAATTTTGGAGCAGGGACTGATTTACGGAATCCTTGCACTGGGAATTTATATAACATACAAAATTCTGGATTTTCCAGATCTGACCGTAGATGGCAGCTTTCCATTAGGAGCTGCCGTAACGGCGCTTATGATCACAAAAGGAGCGAACCCGTATCTGACACTTCCGGTTGCATTTGCGGCAGGTGTGGCAGCCGGTATCTGTACCGGACTGATCCATGTCAAATGCAAGGTAAGAGATCTGCTTTCCGGTATCATTATGATGACAGCGCTCTGGACGATCAACCTTCGCGTGGCAGGAACAGCCAATGTACCGCTGTTTTCCCAGAAGACAATCTTTAAAAATGATACACTGGATAAGCTGGTTCCGTCAGGATTTTCCGCTTACTCTACATTGCTCATCATTCTGATCATTGCGTTAATTGTGAAAATCATTCTGGACCTTTACCTGAATACCAAGTCAGGATACCTGCTCCGCGCAGTCGGAGATAACGATAAACTGGTAACTGCAATGGCAAAGGATGAAGGAAATGTAAAAATCCTGGGACTTGCAATCGCAAATGGGCTGTGTTCACTTGCGGGATGTATTTTCTGCCAGGAAGAACGTGTATTTGAAATTTCCAGTGGTACAGGGGCGATGGTAATCGGTCTTGCAAGTGTTATCATCGGAACCAGTATTTTCAAAAAAATCAGTTTTGTAAAAACAACGACAGCTGTACTGATCGGTTCTATCATTTACAAGGCCTGTGTGGCAATCGCGCTGAAGAACTTCGAACCGCAGGATATGAAGCTGATCACAGCCGTGTTATTCCTGGTAATCCTGGTGCTTAGTATGGAGAGAAAGAAGAAGGTGAAGAAGAATGCTGGAGCTTAGAAATATCCACAAATATTATAATCCGGGTACAGTCAATGAGATGTGTCTTTTTGAGGACTTCAATCTGACGATCAATCAGGGCGAATTTGTATCCGTAGTAGGAAGTAACGGTTCCGGTAAAACTTCGATGCTGAATATCATCTGCGGAAGTATTCCGGTAGAATCCGGACAGATCCTGATCGATGGAAAAGATATCACAAGGGTAAAAGAATACAAGAGAAACCAGAAGATCGGACGCGTGTACCAGAATCCATCTATGGGAACCTGCCCGTCCATGACGATCTTGGAAAATATGTCTCTTGCGGACAATAAAGGAAGGTTCTACGGACTTGGACGGGGAACGAATAAGGCACGTATTGATTATTACAGAGAGCAGCTCGCCCAGCTTGGTCTTGGACTGGAAGATAAGCTTCATGTCAAGGTAGGATCACTTTCCGGAGGACAGCGTCAGGCAATGGCACTGCTGATGTCTACGATGACACCAATCGAGTTCCTGATCCTGGATGAGCATACCGCAGCGCTGGATCCAAAGACAGCAGAACTGATCATGGAGCTGACCGATAAGATTGTAAAAGAAAAGAATCTGACAACGGTTATGGTCACACACAATCTCCGCTATGCAGTAGAATACGGTAATCGTCTGATCATGATGCATCAGGGACATTGTGTGATGGATAAGGCAGGAAAAGAAAAAGAGGATACCTCGATCGATGAGATCCTGACGATGTTCAATGAGATCAGTATTGAGTGTGGAAACTAAAAAATACAAGATTATGAATTGAAGAGATAAGCAGAAAGAAAACAGTTTCGGCTTATCTCTTTTTGTATCTTCAAAGGTTTTAGAAAAATTATTCGAGGATTTTCAAAATGAAAGACTATTGTCTGAATACAGAAGGAGAAGCCTATCTTGTATAAAATGTCAATGGATTTTCGGGAATATACCTGTAGAAGATTTGGTTGTCTGGCTGCCGGAAAATTGGTCATTTTCACAGATTGACGCTCTCAATGTGATAGTGCTAGAATAGAGGAAAACGATCAAGATATAGTATGCATTTTAAATAGAATACAATATATTGTAGTTATCAGAAAGGAGAGCAAGATGAGCTTAAACAATGTGAAAGTTGTAAAAAAAGACGGGACAAAAGAAGAATTTAACGTGCAAAAAGTCGTTGTGGCAGTCAATAAGTCTGCATATCGTGCACTGATCAAATTTTCACAGAAAGATATTGATTTTATCTGTCATTTCGTAGAAGAAAAGGTAGAAGAACTCGGAGTGAATGAGATCCGGATTCCGGAGATGCACAATATTGTAGAGGGTGCGCTTGAGAAAGTGAATCCGATCGTGGCAAAAAGTTACCGGGACTATCGGAATTACAAGCAGGATTTTGTGCAGATGCTGGACGAGGTTTATAAGAAAAGCCAGTCGATCATGTATATCGGGGACAAAGAGAACAGTAATACAGACAGTGCACTGGTGTCGACCAAGCGAAGCCTGATCTTCAATGAGCTGAACAAAGAATTATATAAGAAATTTTTCCTGACGGTGGAAGAATTACAGGCAATCAGGGAAGGATATATTTATATCCATGATATGTCAGCCCGAAGAGATACGATGAACTGCTGTCTCTTTGATGTGAAAAGCGTACTGACCGGTGGATTTGAGATGGGAAATCTCTGGTACAATGAGCCAAAGACACTGGATACGGCATTTGATGTGATCGGAGATATCGTACTGAGTGCGGCAAGCCAGCAGTACGGAGGATTTACCGTGCCGAGCGTAGATGAGATCCTGGAGCCTTATGCGAAGCGTTCCCATGAAAATCATCTGAACAAATACAGAAGCCTCGGACTTTCGGAAGAAGTAGCACAGGAGGTTGCCTGGAAGGATCTGGAAAAAGAGATGGAGCAGGGATTCCAGGGATGGGAGTATAAGTTCAACTCCGTATCCTCAAGCCGCGGAGACTATCCATTTATTACCATGACCAGCGGAACCAATATCAGCAAATACGGAAAGCTTGTCACAAAGACAATGCTGGAAGTAAGAGCAGGAGGACAGGGAAAGCTGGGACATAAAAAACCGGTACTTTTCCCGAAAATCGTGTTCCTTTATGATGAAAATTTACATGGACCTGGAAAGCCTGGAGAAGATCTTTTTGAAGCCGGAATCGAGTGCTCAAGAAAAACTATGTATCCGGACTGGCTCAGCCTTACCGGAAAAGGCTATGTGCCGAGTATTTACAAGCGCTACGGAAAGGTCATCAGTCCGATGGGATGCCGTGCATTCTTATCTCCATGGTATGAAAGAGGCGGTATGAATCCGGTGGATGAAAAGGACGAACCGGTATTTGTCGGAAGGTTCAACATCGGTGCGGTCAGTCTCCATCTTCCGATGATCCTTGCCAAATCCAGACAGGAGAACCGGGATTTCTTTGAGGTACTGGATTACTACCTGGAACTGATCCGGAAGCTTCATATCCGTACTTACGAATACCTCGGAGAGCTGCGTGCTTCTACGAATCCGCTTGCCTACTGTGAGGGTGGTTTCTATGGCGGACATCTGAAGATCCATGACAAGATCAAACCGGTGCTGAAATCGGCAACCGCTTCCTTTGGAATTACGGCGCTCAATGAATTCCAGCAGCTTTACAATAAAAAGTCTTTGGTAGAGGATGGAGCATTTGCCATCAAGACCATGGAATATATCAACATGAAGGTCAATGAATTTAAAAAAGAGGACGGCTATCTGTATGCGATTTACGGAACACCGGCTGAGAATCTGTGCGGTGTGCAGGTACAGCAGTTCCGTAAAAAATATGGAATCGTGGAAAATGTATCGGACAGGGCGTATGTGAGCAACAGTTTCCACTGCCATGTAACCGAGGATATTACACCGATCGAAAAGCAGGATCTGGAAAACCGTTTCTGGGATCTGTGTAACGGTGGAAAGATCCAGTATGTAAAATACCCGATCAATTATAACAAAGAGGCTATCAAATCACTGGTACGCCGTGCAATGGATATGGGATTTTATGAGGGCGTTAATCTGTCACTTGCCTACTGTGATGACTGTGGTCATGAAGAGCTGTCTATGGATGTGTGTCCGGTATGTGGAAGCAAGAATCTGACGAAGATTGACCGTATGAACGGATATCTGTCTTATTCGAGAGTTAAGGGAGATACCAGACTCAATGATGCCAAGATGGCAGAAATTGCGGAAAGGAAAAGTATGTAAATGCGTTACCATAATATAACAAAAGATGATATGCTCAACGGGGATGGCCTGCGGGTTGTCCTCTGGGTTGCAGGATGTGACCATTGTTGTAAGGAATGTCACAATCCGGTGACCTGGGATCCGAATGGTGGGCTTTTCTTCGATGAAAAGGCGAAGGCAGAGATTTTTGAAGAGCTGGAGAAGGATTATATCAGTGGGATCACATTCAGTGGAGGCGACCCGCTGCATTCGGCAAATGCCTATGAGGTCATGATGCTGGCAAAAGAGATTAAAGAAAAATTTCCGTCAAAGACGATCTGGCTTTACACCGGTTATGAATGGAAAGATATCAAGAATATGGATATTGTAAATTATCTGGACGTTCTGGTGGACGGAGAATTCGAGGTTGATAAGAAAGAACTGGATCTGCACTGGAAGGGCAGCGCGAACCAGATGGTCATTAACGTACCGGAGACATTAGGAAAAGGAGAAATTGTATTACATGAAGAGAATTGCTAAATTTCACAAAGTAAGTCTGGAACAGTTTATGGAAGGATGGAAGGATACCTTTGGTGAGCAGTATACAGAGGATCAGATCAAGGCTTTATATGAAGAAGTCAAACTGCCGAAGCGTGCAACAGCAGGAAGTGCCGGATATGATTTCTATGCACCGGATGATTTTGTGATCGAGCCGGGAAAGACGATCAAGATCCCGACAGGGATCCGTGTGGAAATGGAAGAAAACTGGGTACTCAAATGCTACCCGAGAAGTGGACTTGGATTCAAATTCCGTCTGCAGCTGAATAATACGGTAGGAATTATTGACAGTGATTATTTCTATTCTGATAATGAAGGTCATATTTTTGCGAAACTGACGAATGATACCAATGAGAATAAAACGGTAGAGCTTGGAAAAGGAACAGGCTTTATGCAGGGGATTTTTGTTGAGTATGGAATTACTGTGGATGACGATGCGACAGCAGTCAGAAACGGGGGATTTGGAAGTACGACGAAGTAGGGTTGTAAAAAAGAGTGACTATTGTATAGGTTGTGTTGGCGACCGGGATCAAAAAAATAGTGTTCAATTCCATTGTGCAAGGGCATTACGATGAACCTCTGAGGGCGAAAATTGTGTCAGCAAAGGCTTCCACAATTTTTGAGTTTCATCTCCATTGCACAATAAGTGAATTGAACACTATTTTTTTGATCTCAGTCGCCGGATTTACTGTATTAGAGAGGCGTTTTTTTACAAGGCTGGACTGATAACCGGTTGAGGAGATTTAGGTAGTGGTGGAAAGGTGAAGGTTATGTAGGTGTAGCCTGCAATTTTGTTGCAGGCTACAGGGGATTAGTTTAATTTTACGTTCAGGTAACTACGGCCGGAGAGGGTTTTGTTGAAGGTGATGCAGAGGACGACGATGAGACATCCGATAACAAAGCCGGGGAGGTTGAAGATGGCGGTGAGGATGAGGAGCAGGAGGCGCATGAATTTTAATGCGTAGCCTAGTTCAAAGTTGGGCTGGGTGTAGTTGGCGATGGAGACGAATGCCATGTAGAGCATGATCTCGCTGTTGAACCAGCCGGATTCGACGGAGAATTCGCCCATGACGATACCGGCAATGACGCTGAGAGGGGTGCTGAGCATACTTGGAGTGTTGAGGGCGGCAAGGCGGAGTCCGTCGATGGCAAGCTCCAGGATCAGGATCTGGAAGATCAGGGGGATGTTGACGGTATCTTCGATCAGCACGAAACGGAAGATATCCGGGATCCATGCCGGGTTCTGCATAAAGAGCAGAAAGAGAGGAACCATGAATACGGTCAGCAGTGTGATCAGTACACGGGAAATTTTCAGGTAGATTCCGGTGAGCGGTGGAAAATAGTAATCATTTGCCTCTTCGATCATATCAAAGATGGAGGTTGGCAGAACCAGTGCAGATGGGGAGGTATCAGTAAGGATGATAACTTTTCCTTCCATCAGACAGGCACAGGCTGTGTCTGGCCGTTCGGTAAATTTATATTTTGGAAATGGATTGTACCATTTGCGTTGAAAGAGAGCTTCCGCAAGAGATTGCTGGCTCATTTTCAGATCCTGGGATTTGATTTCACCCAGCTTGTTCTGGATGGTAGTCAGAAGCTCCCTGTCCACGCGGTCGGACATGTAGCAGAGAGCTACATCGGTACGGGTGGAAGCGCCGGCTTCATACATTTCCATGATCAGATGGGGATCCCGGATCCGGCGGCGCATCAAGGCAGTATTGAAGACGATGGTTTCCACAAAACCGTCACGGGAACCACGCAGGGATTTGTCTTTATCCGGTTCCTCGATGCTGCGGGACGGGTAAGTACGGCAGTCGATAGCAATAGCGGCTTCATAGCCGTCAATAAAGAGGCAGGTGACACCGGACAGCAGGTTTTTGAAAATGCTGTCAAAGTCACCGAGAATATCGACTTCTACATAGGGGATGCAGCTTGCAGAAAAGGAAGTTGCATCCTCTGGCATATCATCGGCGGAGATGTTGAGGAAGGAGTCCATAAGTTTCAGCATGGTTTCATCCTTGGTGAAACCATCAATAAAATAAAAGGCACTGTTTTGACCGCCGATGATCAGATTTCGTTCGATAATATCAAAGCTCTTTTTTACAGGAAGAGCCCGGTTCATATATCTTGTATTGTCGGTGAGAGAAGCACTGACAGTATGTTTTTCCATATTGAATCCTCCATTCAGAGATAATTTAAAGTTAAGAAAGTCTGGAATCCCGGAAATATTTTACTGCCTGGATTCTGCATAGATTTAGCATTTCACAAAAAAAGGAAAATATACCGGATTATGACAAAAGTTATAAGAAACTTAAGATTTTTTTAGCATGGGAAAAAGATTTTGCTATCTTGCGGAAAAGAGGGTATACTGTACATAATTATAAGTAATATATAAATCCCTAAAGGGATGAAGGAGGGCACACTTATGAGTGAATATATGATCATGACAGACAGCACAGTGGATTTACCGAAGGAATACCTGACCGAGGAGCTTGGGGTTCCATATATTCCTCTTACTTATCTGATCGATGGACAGTCTTATGAGGATATGATTGGACTTACCGGAGAAGAATTTTTTGCAAAGGTCAGGGCAGGATCCATGCCGACAACTTCCCAGATCAATCCGGAGCAGGCAAGAGAAGCACTGGAACCGTATCTGAAAGAGGAAAAGGATATTTTATATATTGCTTTTTCGTCAGGACTTAGCGGAACTTATAACAGTATCCGGATGGCAGCAGAAGAATTGCAGGAAGAGTATCCGGAGCGGAAGCTGATTGTAATTGATTCGCTCTGCGCATGCCTGGGTGAAGGACTTCTTGTGTACAAAGCTGTTCAGTTAAAGCGTGCGGGAAAAAGTCTGGAAGAAGTGGCTGCCTGGGTGGAGGAGAACAAGCTTCACATCATGCATAACGTTACGATTGATGATTTATTCCATTTACATAGAGGCGGAAGAGTATCTAAGGCTTCCGCGATCGTTGGAACGATGATCCAGATCAAACCGATCATTCATATGGATGAGCATGGCGAATTGAAGGTTATCGGAAAAGAGCGTGGAAGGAAAAAAGCACTGACGCATATTGTAGATATGGCAGTGAAACAGTCCGAAGGATGGGACAATGATATCGTGATGATCACACACGGTGACTGCAAAGAGGATGCGGAGTTTGTGGCAAGACAGGTGGAAAAGAAGATGGGAGTCCACAATATTCTGATCAACTGTATCGGAACAGTTATCGGATCACATACAGGTCCGGGGGTTGTGGCTGTGTTCTGTATGGGGAATAAGAGATAAGATTCTGTAAGAAGAGGAGCTCAGACCGTTTTTGGTCGCTGAAAAGGATGTCCTTGATGTTGTCAAGATGAAAGGAAGATAAGAAAAAAGCCAGAGCAGACCTGGCAACCCTGTTGTTAAATAAGGGAAGCCAGGAATATCTCTGGTTTTTTGTGTGTCAGAACAGAAATTTGTTTTCTCCATCTACTGCATGCTTAATGATATCCTGCTCTTTAGAGGTAAGATTAAATAATTTAAAAATCAATTGGTCAAGTTGTTCGTAGGCAATTTGTGCTCCCTCAGGAGGCAGTCCGTTAATTAGTGGTTCGACAGCTTGGATGATACTGTTTTGCATACCGGCATCAACATCCGGAATCGGAATATTTTCAATATGAGAACGCAATACCTTCACGGAATGAAAATCCATTTTGTAAATAAACTGTGCAACTCTGGAATTAAGGATGGCAAGAATATATTTTATATGCAGTCCTTCAAGTTTGGGGATGACCACGTTGCAGCTATTCAAAGAAAGTGTTTGTTTATCATCATAAGCAAAGACAAGCTGGCTGCTGATAAAACGATACAAAAGCTTTTCTGGCGCACGGTACATTTCTATAGGTGCTACCTGCTGAAAATTCTGTGGGTTAAACACGATATAGTTTGGGCTCGGATTAGTATGGTACTTACAGATATCGGAGCCTTTTAAAATAACTTCGTTATCTTTGGTTTTCACGGAAGAAATATATTTTTTATTATTTCCGGTTACGATTCCTAAAGCAAAATCGGCGTTTCCGGCAAGAAAAATTGTTTTAGGAGTATGCCGGATTTTTTCAAGTAGCTGATATTCTGCATCCGTTGTATGAAAGCTGAAATATTCGGCTGAAATTTTACGGTCTGTCAGAATGGTTGTGCAGTGACCACAGTCGGAAACTTCCATTCCGATTGTTGAAAGTGGCTTTCCGGTGTGAATGAGCTGTAATATAATGCAGGGACACTGGACTTTATCAAATGCGTTTCCTAAAAACTCAAGATACCGGACGGAATTGTTTTCCATAATAGCAGTACGGATCGGTGTATGTGCTTTTACATTAAGTATTGCTTCTGGAAGAATGAAAGAAAGCTGTCCGTTTATGGATAAATTACTCAGTGCTTTTTCAATAAACAAATCATAAGACTCGATATTTTTCCCTGAAGCAGTCCGATATTTTTTGCGAAGCTTTTCTTTTTCTGATTCGGAAAATTCATATCCCCATGGTGGATTACCGATGATATACTGGTAAGAAGCTTTTAAATCAGATGCAAGATAATCGGCTTCGGTTATATGCTCGTACAGAGTTTTGATAGAGAGAATGTCATATTTCAAAACCATATTCAACCGGGTAATTTTTACACTGATTGTATCGGTATCATTGCCGTAAATCTGGTCAAAGCAAACGTGTGCTGGGAGTTGCAATAAAAAATTCCCAGTCCCACAGCAGGGATCCAGAATTCTGGCATCTGATGCAATATCCAGTTTTCCGATCAGCTTTTTGACGATTTTGGTAGGCGTATAGTAGGAACCGGTTGCCTTGCGGCTGCCGATATTTTTACAGGAAATGTAAATGAGTCCAAGGATATCTTCAGCAGGTTCGTATACATAATCAAAATCAAAAAGTTGAGAATATTTTTCACAGAAATGCAGTGCTTGTTCAGAATCAGCAATCAAAGCATAGATCAGTTCGTCGTATAGAGCCAGGGTGATTTCTTTTTTTAAAAATCTGCTCAGCAACACTTTTTCGTGTTTGAAAGAAAGATCATATTTTTGGGCAAGCAAATGTAAGGCACAGTCAGCAATGAGATATTGAATCACATCTGATGAAAGTGCAATGGATTCGCCTGTTACAATTCGGAGAATCTGCTGCAACAGTTCAATGTTCTGACAGTTTTCAGAAACATAGGCACTGTAAAGGGAATTGCCACAGATAAATTTTTTGTTGCGCCTGCTTTTCAGAGATTGGTTCTTTCCGGATTGAAGTTCTGCTTTCAGCTTTTCGGCATACTGTTTTGTAAAATAAGGCTTTTTCTGATCCGTATATTCTGGAATGAGTTTGCCAAGCTTGATCCAGTTACGACCGGTTGCAGTCGAAATGGAAAGCATATCACATAATTCTTTTAAAGAGAGATAATCGGAATCTTCAGGGAAATCAGTTGTTCTTTCATCGGAAGGTTTGGTAGCAGAATCGGGGATTAACCAGATGCCGCTGACCATTTTACAACCGTCAATACGGTTGGTTTCACAGAGCTTTTGCACGCGGCGTTCGGATAAATGGAACCGCTTTGAGGTCTCTTTTACAGAAATATAATCCATAGTCATATAGACTCCTTTGACAAATAATATAATATATATTATATACGGTAACGCGAATAAAAACAATATTAATAATAAAAAGACATGTAAAGAGAAGATGTTAACAAAAGAAAATATGATTCAATTGTTATTAAAGAAAGATGTCGTTCCGGCACTTGGAACATTTTTAAAAAATCAAGAAAAGAGCCTGGAACTTCTGGCAGTGAAGAGGTTTGGGGATTATCTGGAATATAGATAAAAACGGATAGAAAAATCATAAAAGTTCAGGCTTAATGAGAGGAAAATTCATTAACCCTGAACTTTTTGCATTTCGGTAAGTCACCAAAGACTTTCCGGTTAAGAATAGAATTTAAGAAAAATGATAGTAAAGCAGGAAGCTTAACGGTTTAATTCCAGATGCTGGCTGCTTTTGTGTTCCCTGATAACGGAACAAAGTTCTTCGTAGTCAGAAGTTGGTAAGTCGCCCATGGTCGTGTTCTTGATCGCGCTGGCGGCATTCCCGAATTCCAGAGCCTTCTGGCAGTCTCCGTTTTCAGAGAGAAGACCAAATAAAGCACCGGATAAATAAGCATCCCCGCTGCCAAGACGATCGACGATGTCAATATTTTTATAAGGCTCTTCTTCGTAGAAGCAGTCCCTTTTTGCATCGTAGACCAGAGAATCGAAGGAATGTAGCTTTGGAGAGTGAACAGTTCTTCTGGTGGCTGCAACTACAGAGATTGGATAATCTCTGGTAAAGCTTTTCATAATTTCCGGCAGAGTGCCTTCCTTCAGAAAAGTCAGGCGTGCAGTGCTTTCAGAACAGAAGAAATAATCCACATATGGCAAAATCTGCTCGATCGTTTCTTTTGCTTCGGCTCCGCTCCAGAGATTGGCGCGGTAATTGACATCAAAAGAAATCTTTGCACCGCCTTTTTTGAATTGCCGGATCAGCTCGATCACAGTCTCCCGGAGAGCAGCTCCGAGAGCAAGGCTGATTCCGCTTACATGGAAGCAACGGGTATTCGTGTAAAGATCTTCCGGAATTTCGGAAAGCTTCAGTTTATTGACGGAAGTATTTTTCCGGTCATATACAACGCTTGGTTTACGAGGGGATGCACCAAATTCATAATAGTAGACACCGAGTCGTGCATCCTCTTCGGTATCATAGATCAGATAATCTGTAGAAAGTCCGCAGGCAGTAATGCAGTTGCGGATGTATTTTCCAAGATTATTTGCCGGCAGTTTGGTAATGATACCGGTGCGGAGCCCAAGAAGGGCAGCACCTGCGGCAACATTCAATTCTGCACCTCCGGCTTGCCGAAGGAAGGTATTTCCACGGACAAGCCGCTCATCGGAAGGTGCGCTCAGACGCAGCATAATCTCCCCCAGAGTCAGAAGGTCTAAAGTTTTCATTATATCTCACCTTTCTATTAGGGATCGGGCTATTTGAAGTCGGAAGCCGTTACATGCAGTGCTCTAATTCTTT
Source organism: Allocoprococcus similis (assembly GCF_054660775.1). Classification (NCBI taxonomy): domain Bacteria; kingdom Bacillati; phylum Bacillota; class Clostridia; order Lachnospirales; family Lachnospiraceae; genus Allocoprococcus; species Allocoprococcus similis. Next base: position 11,121 of record NZ_BAAHSG010000039.1, on the reverse strand, counting down.
TGAAGATATTACCGGAGTCCTGCAGGAGATTGTCCAGAAGTGCGGCGAGACAGTCCATTTTGGAATCCTGGACGGGGGAAATGTATTATACCTGTCAAAGGTAGATACGCTTGAGCCGGTGCGTATGTATGCGGCGATTGGGAAGCGTCTCCCGGCGTATGGAACCGGAATCGGCAAGGCACTTTTATCCGACTGCACTTATGAAGAATTAAAGCAATTATATCCGGATGGATTAAAACCTCTGACAGCCCATACAATCACCGATTTTGATGAATTGTATCGTCAGATACAGGAAATTAAGGAAAAAGCAATGGCATATGAATGTGAAGAATCCAATGAACTGATCCGTTGTATTGCAAAACCAATCTATAAGAATCAGAAGGTTGTTGCAGCAATCAGTGTAGCGGTACCAACTTTCCGTTATACGATAGAAAAACAGGAACTGATCGAGCGTCTTCTCAATGAATATGCGGTTTATGCAACGCAAATTGTAGCTTTTATGAATTTGTAGAGAGTATATCTGCAGAATCGTTTGCTTCTTTAACAACATGAGCGAATCTTCAACGTGGATATACGGAAAGGAATGTTATGAAAATTACAAAGATGAATCTCTATACGGTACCTCCGAGATGGTTATTTCTTGAAATCGAGACAGATGAAGGAATCACCGGATGGGGTGAGCCGGTCGTAGAAGGCAGAGCATCCATTGTAAAGACAGCAGTAGAAGATTTCAGTGATTACCTGATCGGCAAAGATCCGATGAAGATTGAAGATCACTGGCAGGCAATGTACCGTGGCGGATTTTACCGTGGAGGTCCGGAAGTGATGAGTGCGATTGCAGGAATCGACCAGGCACTCTGGGATATTAAGGGAAAATATTATAACGCACCGGTGTATGATCTCCTTGGTGGAAAATGCCGTGATAAACTGAAAGTCTATAGCTGGGTAGGCGGGGACAGACCATCTGATCTGTTAAATGGAATCCAGGTTCTGAAAGATTCCGGATGCACGGCAATCAAGATGAACGGTACAGAAGAGATGCATTATGTAGACGACTTCAGCAAGATTGAAGAGGTTGCAAACCGTATTGCACAGGTTCGTGAAAAATTCGGTTATGAGATAGGAATCGGGGTGGATTTCCATGGCCGTGTACATAAGACGATGGCAAAAGTACTTGCCAGAGAGCTGGATCAGTTCAAACTGATGTTTATCGAGGAACCTGTAATGGTTCAGAATAATGAAGCACTTAGAGAAATTGTAAAACATACATCAACTCCGATCGCAACCGGCGAGCGTATGTTCTCAAGATGGGATTATAAGAATCTTTTCATGGATGGATATGTGGATATCATTCAGCCGGACGTATCACATGCCGGTGGTATCAGCGAAGTGAAGAAGATCGTATCGATGGCAGAAGCCTTTGACGTGGCAGTTGCACCGCATTGTCCACTTGGACCGATCGCGCTTGCAGCATGTGTACAGATCGATGCCTGTACACCGAACGCATTTATCCAGGAACAGAGCCTTGGAATCCACTATAACAAAGGTGGAGATCTGCTGGATTATATTGAAAATAAAGATATGTTCCAGTTTGAAAACGGATTTATCCAGATTCCGGAAGGTCCGGGACTTGGCGTGGTTGTCAACAAGGAAAAAGTCCTGGAGGCAGCGAAAATCGGACACAACTGGAAGAACCCTGTCTGGAGAAACTATGATGGAACCATAGCAGAATGGTAGGATCGGAGGAGACAAATGAAAAATAGAATACTGAGTATGTTATTGATAGTTGCATGCACTGCTGGCACGATGACAGGATGCGCACTGCTCGAAAAAGAGAAGCAGCCGGATGCAAATGGAGTTCTTACGCTCAAAATTGCGCATGATTCAGCGGAAACAGTACCGGTAGCGATCGGTCTGGCGAAGTTTGAGGAACTGGTTGAGGAAAAGACCGATGGGAAAGTCCAGGTGGAAGTTTATAATAACGGACAGCTTGGAAGCACCAGCGACTACGTGGTAAATACACAACTTGGAACTCTGGATATGGCAGTGGTCAACCAGTCTGTTATGTCAAGTTATGTGGATGATGTGGCAGCAGTGGATATCCCGTATCTGATCGAGGACTACGATCATGCAGACCGTGTCTTTGAGGGAGAAACTGGTGAATATTATGCAAGCGAGATCCAGGATCTGATGGGAACCCATGTGCTTGATATCTGGGAAGTTGGATTCCGTGAACTGACCAACAGTGATCATCCAGTTAATTCTATCGATGATGTCAAGGGACTGAGAATCCGTACCATGGACAACAAGATCCATCAGGCATTCTGGAAATCCCTTGGGGCAGATCCGGTTCCGATGTCATGGAATGAAGCTTATACTGCAATGCAGCAGAAGGCAATTGACGGACAGGAAAATCCTCTGAGCATCATTCTTGGTAACAATGTAGCAGAAGTGAATAAAGAGCTTGCACTTACCGACCATGTATACAGTAGTATTTTCTTTTTGATCAGTGATAATGCATGGAATGCCCTGACCGATGAACAGCAGCAGATTTTTAAAGAATGTGCAAAGGAAGCCGGAGAGTACGAAAGACAGGAGCAGAGAGATCAGGAAGAGGATGCACTTGCCAAACTGGAAGAACTTGGAATGAAGGTAACTGAGCCGGATAAAACTGCTTTTATCGAAGCAAGTAAGAAATTCCAGGATCAGTATAAAGAACAGTACAAGACAGTTATTGACATGGTAAATGCCGCCAAATAGATGCTTAAAGGAGAAAAAGTATGTATAGAAAAATAGAGAAAGTGTTTGAAAAGGCACAGAACGTATTGCTTGTACTGACCGGAATCGCACTGGTACTGATGATGTGTGTTATCATGCTGCAGACACTGACAAGATATGTGATCTTTTACAGTCTTCCGTGGTCAGAAGAATTATCAAGATACCTGTTTGTTTTTGTAATTATGATTGGTCTGACACTGGCGATCAAGCAGGATATGCTGATCAGCATTGACCTGATCGACCGGATCCTTCCGGAGAAAATCGATAAATATGTAGATGCCATTCGAAAGATCATTGCACTGGTCGTAAGTGTGATCATCGTGATCTGCTGTACCAGACTGTACACGATCGGTATGCTGCAGAAAAGTCCGGCTATGGGAATTCCAATGATTGTCATGTACGGAACCATTTTTATCAGCTATATTTTTGCAGCAATCACACTGGTATTTAAGATTATTGATACGTTTATTGAAGCAAACAGTCCGGAGAAAAAAGAGGAGGTAGAAGAAGTATGAATTCAGCAGCAGTAGCATTGATTGTAGTTTTGATTATTGCGTTATTACTTGGCTTTCCGATCATCTGGTCACTGGCGCTTGCGAGCGTGGTTTCCATTGCCCTGAATCCGGAACTCCAGTTTGTTATCATCCCACAGAGATTATTTGCAGGAGCAGATTCCTTCTCTTTGCTTGCAGTTCCGGCGTTTATGCTTGCAGGTGATATTATGAGTAAGGGTGGTCTGTCAAAAAGACTGGTAGATTTTGCCAATGCCTTCTTTGGATGGATTTCAGGAGGGTTATCAATCGTAGCTCTTATTTCGTGTACCTTTTTTGCGGCAATTTCCGGTTCTTCCGTTGCTACAACGGCAGCAATCGGTGGGATTATGCATCCGGAAATGGTCAAAAAAGGATATCCGAGTGACTATTCAGCAGCTGTACAGGCAGTCGGTGGAACCCTTGGAATCGTTATTCCGCCGAGTATCGTATTCGTTATTTATGGAAATGTAACCGGAGCTTCCATTTCCGGTCTTCTGATGGCAGGTATCATCCCTGGAATCCTTGCAGGCGTGGCACTTTGTGTGTATGCATGGTATAAAGCAAAGAAAATGGGATGGCCAAAGGAAGATAAATTCGATGGAAAAGTTGCTTTAAAGGCAACAAAAAATGCAATCTGGGCACTTCTGATGCCGGTGGTTATTCTTGGAGGAATCTATGCCGGAATCTTTACACCGACGGAATCCGCAGTCGTAGCCGTATTCTATGGTGTGTTGGTATGTCTGTTGGTTTACAGAGAAATGAACCTGAAAAAACTCTGGGAAATCCTTAAAGGAACAGCAGTATCCACAGCCAATATCATGATGCTGGTTGTAACGGCACAGGTATTTGCTTACCTGATCACTTACTATAATATTCCGGCAGCAGTTGCAAGCGTGGTAATCAGCGTATGCCATTCCAAAGCAATCTTCCTGTTAATGACGATCCTTCTGATGGCGATTGCAGGAATGTTCATGGATAATGGTTCGATTATCCTGATCCTTGGTCCGATCCTTGCACCACTTGCAGTGATGTATGGAATCAATCCGGTTCATTACGGACTTCTGATCGTATTCGTACTTGCAATGGGACAGGTTACACCTCCGTTCGGAACCTGTATGTTTGTAGCGTGTGGAATCAGTAACAGACCGGTAGCGGGTGTGGCAAGAGCACTGCTTCCATTTATCGGAGTGGAAATCGTGTGCGCAATCTTGTTCGCATTCATTCCGGCACTGTCAACATTTTTACCGAATCTGCTTGGTTAGTTTGTAAGGGAGATGGAATTGATGAAGAACAGAGAAATTGTAAAAGAATGGATCTATGAACATAAAATCGTGGCGATCGCAAGAAGAGTAAAACCGGAGGATATGGTAAATACGGCAAAGGCTCTTTTTGAAGGTGGAATTCGTTCGTTGGAAATTACTTTTGACCAGGCATCAGACACTTGTATTGCAGACACCGCTGCTTCGATTTCACAGGTAAAAGAAGCACTTGGTGATCAGATGTGTGTTGGTGCCGGTACGGTTATGACGGTAGAACAGGCAGAGGCGGCAAAGGAAGCCGGAGCCGATTTCGCACTTGCGCCGGATACTAACGTGGATGTGATCCGTAAGATCAATGAACTTGGGATGGTATCGGTACCGGGAGCGCTTTCCCCGACTGAGATTGCCACAGCTTATCATGCAGGGGCAACCATCGTAAAATTATTCACTGCAGATACTCTGGGACTTTCTTATGTGAAAGCAGTCCGCGGACCGATCAGCCATGTACCGCTGATGGCAGTTGGCGGAGTGAGTCTCGATAATTTTAAAGATTTCCTGGACAGTGGATTTACCAGTGTGGGAATCGGATCGAATATCGTGCGGAATGATCTGATTGAAAAAGGGGAATTTGAGAAAATCAGGGAGCTTGCAAAAGCATATACAGATAAATTGCAGGAACTGAAAACTGCATAAAGAGAACAGAAATTTTTACACATTTGGATGCGTAAGAAAGTCATAAAAAAGGTTTAGCTGAACAATAAAAATTCGGCTAAACCTTTTCTTTAGTGCGCCTGGCGGCGCACGTTTCTAACTGGTGCAAGTCCAGAATCCGCCCGGTAGTGGGAAGGATATAGCCGAAGGCAAGAGTGTCCATCGTGAGGTGGAATTTGAAGGAAGCTGGATGTGGGGAACCTACTAACCCACGGGCAAATCTCTGGTCTGACGAACAGAAATCACATAGAAGGCTGTGCATGAGGGTAAGGCTGCTAAGCAAGTCAAAGCCCAATAACTACACGGAATCATGTATGGTAAATGTGGCAGATGGATGGAGAGAAAGAAACGTGTGGTACCCGGGGAGGTCTGTGCGGTACGCCTTGAAAGAGGTAACCATTGCCCAAAGTAGTGCTGAACGCACAGAAGTCAGCAGAGGTCATAGTAGCCGAGAGGTGAAGGACCGAATCAGTAGGAGTCTTGAGTATGACCGAGAAAGGAGGAATGATCGTCTATGGCAGAAAACATTGAAAACAATGGCTGTTCGCAAAGAGATAATGCGGAACATGAAGGGTATGTGAAAGCGTCTAGGTCATTCAATCGGATATGGAAAGAAAGAGACAGTGCACAGCCGAGACTTTTGGAAGTGATACTGTATAAAGACAACTTTAACAGAGCGTACAAGAGAGTTAAGGCAAACAAGGGAGCACCAGGAATTGATGGCATGACCATTGAGGAGGCTCTTCCATATCTAAAGGAACATCAACAAGAGATAACCGACCGCATTTATCGTGGAAAGTACACTCCGTCTCCAGTAAGACGAGTTGAGATTCCCAAAGCAGATGGTGGTGTGCGAAAGCTTGGCATACCAACAGTGGTAGACCGTACACTTCAACAGGCAATAACCCAACAGTTAGTGCCAATCTATGAACCGCTGTTTGCAGAGGGTAGCTATGGCTATCGTCCGAACAGAAGTGCAAAAGATGCAATACTTAAGGTTAAGGAGTATGCAGAACAAGGCTATACATTTGCTGTAGTCCTTGACTTGTCAAAGTACTTCGATACTCTTAATCACGAAATTCTTATCAATCTTCTCCGAAAGAATGTAAAAGATGAACGTGTAGTACAGCTGATAAAGCGCTATCTGAAGAGCGGAGTAATGGAAAACGGAGTGGTTATTGACACAGAGGAAGGCTCACCACAAGGGGGAAATCTATCACCATTGCTGGCAAATGTCTATCTCAATGAGTTCGACCAGGAATTCCTGAAAAGAGGTGTTCCATGCATAAGATATGCAGATGACATTGTGCTTCTTGCAAAGAGCAAGCGAGCATCAGAGAGACTCTTGGAAAGCAGTATGAAATATCTTGAGGAGCGGTTGAAACTTACAGTCAACCGAGAAAAGAGCCGTACTGTCAGCGTGTTTGCAATCCGAAATTTTAAATTCCTTGGCTTTGCACTGGGAAAGAACGGAAAAGGCATTTATGTCCGAGTTCATCCGAAGTCATGGAAGAAGTTTAAGTCTAGACTGAAGGAGTTATCTTCTCGTAAGCGTTGTCAGTCAATCAAGCCAAGCCTTGAGAAAATCAAGGTGTATGCGAGGGGATGGCTTAACTACTACGGAATTGCAAGTATGAAGAACAACATAGATGACATCAACGGATGGCTCTATCACAGAATACGCGTGTGTATATGGAAACAATGGAAATTGCCCAGAACAAAGAAGAGGAATCTGATAAAAATGGGAATCCATGAATACTATGCGAACATGGCGGCAAACTGTCGAAGGGGACACTGGTATTGTGCCAATCTGACGACAGTCAAGAAAGCCATGACAAAAGAAAGACTGATAAACAGTGGCTTTTATGATTTAGCCACAGCCTATCAGTCTGTGCACGTCAACTATTGAAAGCGCCGTATACCGAACGGTACGTACGGTGCTGTGAGAGGACGGCGGTTAGTCACCGCCTCCTACTTGATTATGTATTACCCCCATTCGACCATGGAATCCAGGATTGGCTTCAGGGACTGTCCGAGATCACTTAATGCATATTCAATTCTCGGCGGCACTTCCGGGTAGACGGTCCGTGTGATCAGTCCGTCTTCTTCCATGGAGCGGAGGCTGTCGGTGAGAACCTTCTGGCTGATACCGTCCAGATCTTTTTTCAGTTCATTGAAACGCCATGGGCGGACAAGCAGGTTCCGGATGATGAAAGTTACTGGGGATACTGGTCGAAGCAGGCTATGCTTGAAGACATTGATCTGGATGTAACACCACTTCATAAAGTGCTTCTTGAGATGCTTTCCGGGAAGAAATTTTTTGTACTGAATACCAATGCGGATATGGCGGAGAGTATACGGGATATTGCGGAAAAATTGGGAAAATAAAAGATCTTACAAAAATACCAGTGCAGGTGTTTTTGACACTTACATCATTTTATAAAATCGACATAAACCACTCTACCGTTTTCGGATCATAGTGAGAGAAGAATAAGCTTTCTCCGCCGTCCAGTGCTTCAATTTCTGCCATTTCTTCTGCAGTCAGTGTGAAATCGAAGAGGTCAAAGTTCTGCTGCATACGGTCTTTGTGGACAGACTTCGGAATGATTACCACATCACTCTGAAGAAGGAAACGAAGAGCTGTCTGTGCGGCAGTTTTTCCATATTTTTCACCGATTTTTGTCAGAACCGGATTGGTGAACATATCGTTACGTCCTTCTGCAAATGGTCCCCATGATTCAATCTGACAGCCGTATTTCTGCAGGTATTCTTTCGCAACTTTCTGTTGCTGGAACACGTGTGTTTCAATCTGGTTTACAGCCGGTTTGATTTCTGCAAAATGCTGGATGTCCAGATAGCGGTCCGGTCCGAAGTTGGATACACCGATGGCGCGCAGTTTTCCTTCTTTGTAAAGTTCTTCCATAGCGCGGTAGGTTCCGTAGTAGTCACCGAATGGCTGATGGATCAAAAGCAGATCCAAGTATTCTGTCTGTAATTTCTTCATGGATTCTTCGATGGATGCCTTTGCCTTTTCGTATCCGGCATTGGTGATCCATACCTTTGTGGTCAGGAAGAATTCTTCACGCGGAAGTCCGCATTCTTTTAAGGCAGCTCCTACGCCTTCTTCGTTATAATAAGCCTGTGCAGTATCGATGCTGCGGTAGCCGACCTCGATGGCATCGAGCACACAGCGCTTTGTATCTTCTGCCGGAGTCTGGTATACACCGTATCCGAGCTTTGGCATTTTGATTCCATTATTCAAGGTTACATATTCCATAATTCTAAACCTCCATTTTTCTGAAATGAATTTTCTCCTGTTGTATCGGGACGAGCGCAGCTGTATTTTTCAACTTACGCTGTTGGAACGATCATTGGAGAAATTTATGTCTGTTTACAAATCTTACTTTACAACGCATTTCCAGAAATGTACACTATTGATATCGCAATCTGCATTTCAGAAAATGAAAAGTAAAACAGGAGGAAAGTCATGCTGGATTTATATGAGCTAAAACAATTTGCCGCGTTTGCAGATCTCGGAACCTTGTCAAAAGTGGCGGAAGAATTTCATCTTTCCACTCCGTCGATCACCCGTTCCATGCAGAATCTGGAGGAGAGCTTTGGAGTAAAATTATTTTTAAGGGGAAAGAACCGGATTGAATTAAATGAAACAGGGAAGGCAGCAGTAGGGTATGCACGGAAACTTTTACAGGAAGCGGACCGGGCTGTGGAGCAGGTGAGAGCATTTGATCTGAGGCAGAAGACGATTGTGGTCAGGTCCTGTGCGCCGGCACCGCTCTGGGAGCTTCTGAAAAAACTGAACCACACAGATCCTGGCAAGATGATATCGTCCGCAATCTGCCAGAATGAAGAGGTTCTGGTTTCATTAGGTGAAAAATCCTGTGATATTGGGATCCTGCCATTTCCGGTAGAAGGGGCGTATGAATTTATGAAGGAGAATTTGTTTGTCTGCGTTCCACCGGAGCATGAGCTTGCCCGGCAGAAGGAGCTTACTTTTGAGGAAATCAATGGATTTAATTTTTTACTGCGCACAGAACTTTGATTTTGGGATACCATGTGCCGGGAAAAGATGCCTTCCTCGAAATTTCTGGTGCAGACAGATACGGACGCATTTAACGAACTGGTGAGAGCTTCTTCGCTGCCGTGCTTTATAACAGATTATATTCAGGAAAAGGAGATGGAGGATTACGTAAGGATCCGGATTCCGATCACGGATCCAGAGGCTAAGGTGACATTTTATGTCAAAGAATTGAGCTGAAAAGCTCCTGAACGGGAGAAAATTTCAGGATGCTGTTTTTCATATGTCTTTTCATTCATGCACCAGATTGCTATAATATTTCGTTTTGCACGCTTATTTTATGGTATACTGTACTGGATATTAAATGATGCAAGGGAGAACAAACATGAATTTTTTACTGGGAATTATATACCTTTCATTTATCAGCCTCGGACTGCCGGATGCGCTTTTAGGATCTGCGTGGCCGAAGATGTATCTGGAATTTCAGGTTCCGGTCTCATACGCCGGTGCAATCTCAATGATCATTGCGCTTGGAACGATTCTTTCAAGTCTGCTCAGTGACCGGCTTACCAGAAAATTTGGCACAGGAGCAGTAACGGCAACCAGTGTTGGAATCACGGCATTTGCACTCTGGGGATTTTCCATCAGTCACAGCTTCTGGATGCTGTGCATCTGGGCGATTCCTTATGGACTTGGAGCGGGGAGTGTGGATGCTTCTTTGAATAATTATGTGGCACTACATTATGCAAGTAAGCATATGAGCTGGCTGCACTGTATGTGGGGAGTTGGGGCAACGCTTGGCCCTTATATTATGGGTGCTGCACTTACCGGTGGTGCATCCTGGAATACCGGGTACCGGATCATTTCTGTGATGCAGGTTGTCCTCACAGCGATTATTGTATTCAGTCTTCCTAAATGGAAAGGAAGAAATGTTCCCGCGGAAGAACATACAGAGAGCAAACCGCTTTCATTAAAAGAAATTTTAGCGATACCGGGAGCAAAGGCGATTATGATCTGCTTTTTCTGTTATTGTGCAGTGGAGCAGACGACCATGCTCTGGGCGAGCAGTTATCTGAATCTGGCAAAGGGTGTGGCAGCGCAGACGGCGGCTTCATTTGCCGGGATGTTCTGCATCGGTATTACGATTGGGCGTGGAATTAATGGATTTATCGCAATGAAACTGAAAGACAGCCAGATGATCCGGATGGGGCAGGCAATCATTTTTCTTGGAATTGTCGTGATGATGCTTCCGTTTGGGGATGTATTTTCATTACTTGGATTTTCACTGATCGGTCTTGGATGTGCGCCGGTTTATCCTTGTATTATTCATTCTACGCCGGAACATTTTGGAGCGGAACGCTCTCAGGCACTGATCGGGGTACAGATGGCAAGTGCATATGTTGGAACCTGCCTGATGCCACCGTTATTTGGATTGATGGCAAATCATATTTCCATTCATTTACTTCCGGTTTATCTGCTTATTTTACTGGCTGTGATGGTGTGGATGCATGAATTGTTAAATAAGACGGTAAGTGGGAAAGAGTAACGAAAATTGTATAAAAGGCATTATATGCAATCGCGTGAAAATGTGCTGAGATGTATTTTTTATAAGACAAAAGACGGGAGACAAAGTAAAAATGTCGCTCGCCTTTTGTGGATTGAAAGAGATTATTTGGAAGAGTTCAGCACTTGTAAAATTTTTTCAACATCGTAATCTGGTGCGTGTTTTAACATAATATAGCAAGAATTCTCCTTCCTCTGCAGGTGTGAACTTAAATGAAAAACTAATTTCCAGCTGTAGATT
>NZ_BAAHSG010000038.1:0-78693 GCF_054660775.1 Allocoprococcus similis | reverse complement strand
CTGTTCCAGATTTTCTGCGGCAGCTCCTTAACAATATCTATAACTTTCGTTACAAAATTTGTTATAACTGTGCCGCCTTTTTCCTGCATATTTGCGCCCCACTCTGCTATTTTCTCAACGCCCGCAGCGATTGCCTGCGGTATCAGAGTAGGTAGCTCTTTTATTTTATTTATGATTGTCGTTACCAGCTTGCCTGCCGCCGTCAAAATCTTAGGCAGCCCCGTAATCAGTCCTGTTACAATGGCTGCTATAATCTGCGGTATGGCTGCGATTAAAAGCGGTATTGCATCTATGATGCCGTCAATCAATGCAACTATAATATCGCCCGCACTTTCGATAATAAGCGGTATGCCCTCAACCAGTGCATTTATGATAGCCGTTATGATTTCCGGCAGTGCCTCAATCAGTACGGGCAGCGCTGCTACCAGCCCCTGTGCCAGCCCCGTAAGCAGCTGTAATGCTGCTGTAATCAGCAACGGTATATTTTCTATCAGCATGGTTACAATGTTCGTAACCACCGTTACGATTGTTGGCAGCAATGTAGGTAACGCTTGTGCGATACCTTGCGCCAATTCCGTAATAATCTGTACGCCTGCCGCTAAAAACTGCGGTAATATAGTAAGCAGCGTATCTATGATTGTCGGTATAATCTGCCCGATTATGCTTATCATTTCCGGCAGCATTCCAACCAGCGTATTAAGCAAGTCCTGTACGCCGCTCATTAAAGGCGGTAATAACTCCTGTATAACCTGTGGTATATACGTTGCAAGCTGCTCTACGATTTCTCCCAGTCCGCTTACCAGCCTCGGCACTGTTTCTATTACCCTCGGTGCTATATTCCCTACCACTGTTACAATACTGTCTACCAGATTGCTTGTAAGCTGTGAGAAATTCGCCTCGCTGTCTGCCATTCCAGCTACCCAGTTGTCCCACGCTGAACTCATAGAACTAACCGAACCCTCTATTGTTGTACTTGCCTCTTTTGCCGTTGTCCCTGTTATGCCCATTTCCGTCTGTACGATGTGAATAGCGTCTACAACGTCTGAATATGATGAAATATCATACTTAATGCCGGATAGCTTGCTTGCATCATCAAGCAGTCGCTGCATTTCCTCTTTTGTACCGCCATATCCCAGTTTTAAGTTATCCAGCATGGTATAATTCTGCTTTGCAAAACCGTTATAGGCGTTCTGTATAAGCGATATATCAGTACCCATTTTATTTGCATTGTCTGACATATCCGTAATTGCCACGTTTGCCTTTTCTGCTGCCGCTGCCGTGTCATTATTCATACTGGCAAGCAGCGACGCTGAAAAGCTGGTAACTGTTTCCATGTACTCATTTGCAGACATTCCGGCTGTTTTATATGCGTCGTTTGCATAACCAACAACCGTATCAGACGACGTTTTGAAAAGAGTTTCTACACCGCCTACAAGCTGTTCCTGTGCTGCGTATCCCTCTATCGCTTTTGTGGTAAGCGCTCCTATGGCTGTTGCCGCTCCCGCAACTGCTGCCGCCGTCGCCGCTGCTGCCGCTTTAAGCGCTGTACCCATTCCGCTTAGCACGCTTGTAAATCCAGAAAATTTTCCCTTTGCGTCGTCTGCCTGTTCCCCGCTGTCTTTTATTTCCTTTCCCATTTCGTCAGCGGCTTTTTCTGCTTTTTCCATTTCGTCAGTCGTTTTGCCTAATTCCTGCTCTGTCTTTACAAGCGCTGCTTTCTGGTAATTTAACTGGGTTTCAAGTTTTTTACTTTCTTCGCTATTGTCTCCTGTTGCCTTGCGACATTTTTCTAAAGCCGCCTCGGTTTCTTTTACTTTTTTTGCCTGCTCGTCGTATGTTTTCTGTAGTACCGCCTGCTTTGCTTTCAGCGCATCTACGCTGCTTGCATTGTCCTTATATTCAGCCGTTACAAGTTTCATTTCAGAATTAAGCACTTTAAGGGTGCTGTTAATTTCCTTGCAGGCTGCTTTATACTCTGCCTCTCCGTCAAAACTTAACCTTGTTTTGACGTTCTGCGTCTTATCTGCCATAATTAAAAGCCCCCTAACGCTATGTCTATATCGTCCATGTTTTCTGTAGCTGCTGGTGTTCCCGCCTGTTCCTGTCGGAAAATGTGCGGGTTATATTCCTTGTGATATTTAAACAGTGTCGTTATCTGGTATGGTGTTTTTCTCCATGCCTCACGTTCCCTGTATCTCAAAAGCACTACTGCAATATACAAAAGCCGTGCAGTATCTAATTTTCCTGCACGGCTGCCCTGTTTCCCTCTTCTGTTGTTTCTTCTCCGTCGTTTTCGTTCTCTGTGTCGCTGTTGTCTCCCGCAGTTCCTCTGTAGAACGATTTAAAAATAGCGTTCTGTACTTCCTGCAAATTTCCTGCGTGTATCAGTCTGCCTACCCTCTTCTCTTCAAGCAGCTGGGCGTTTTCGTCCTCTGCTAAAAGTGCCTCGTTAATAAGCAGCGTAAGTAACCACCTTGTATCTTTAAAAAGGTTTGGGTTATCTTTATTGAATACCTCACTTAATTTGTCGTAGCCCCCAAACTTTTCCTGCACTTCGTCTAATGCGTTCAGTGAAAAAAGTAAACCATATTCTTTGCCGTTCAGCTCTACGGGAAAAGCCCCGCTCTTTAATGCTCCCATGATATAAAATTAAGGCGCAGCCCATGCTACGCCTCTCTCCTTTCCTGTTTTATACACTTTCCATTGCTGCTGCCTTTTCCGGCACTGCTGTAAACCACGTTTTAGCCGCTGCACTTTCCTCTGTTCCCACAAAGTCTGCTTTCCACAAGTTATCTTTCTTTCTTGTTGTAAAAGATGCCTCAATGTCCGGCGTGTTAAACTTGATACTCTCGCCCTTTGTTTCGTACTTTTCAGACGGTACTTTAAATTTTGCCTTAAGCAGCCATACGTAACGGTATTTACCACCCGTTTTCTTAGCTCTGAACCCTACAGCAACATACGGCGGCTCGTCCTCTTTTCCCGCCCATACTACGCTGTTCTTATCTACTGCCTGCCCCAGCAGCTCTGCCAGCACTTCCGGCGTAAGGTCTTTAATTCCCAGCTTAAGCGTTCCGCTTGCAAACTCCGTGACGCTCTCGCTTAATGTGTCGTCTGCATACAAGCTGCCGTCTGCTGTCTTTACGGATAAATCGGCGCTCATTGCCTCTGCCATTTTCTTAGGTGTCCCGTAGCTCTCTGCTCCGTCTGCCTCTGTGCATACGGCGTAATATAAATCTTTCAGTCCCAGTGTCATTGTTTAATCACTCCTCTTTCAAAATCTCGACTGTGATAGGCACTAACCAGTACCCCGTTTCTGTTTCGTAGCTTTCTGCGTCTATGCTGTTGATATAAACGCCTGCTGCTTTCAATACCTCTTTTGTCTTATCAAGCTGCGCCTCAAAATCGCCCTTATGAAAAAGCGTAACTCTATACATTTCCCTGCGCTCTTTCTCTTCGTCGTCTGCATTTACCGCAGGCGTACCCAGCAGCCGCAGAAACGTATAATATGCGTCTGGCTTATCCCGTCCAGTGTAAACGCCTCTCTGGGCTGGCAACCCTGCGCTTTCTAAAATCTCCTGTATACTCATTCGCCTGTTTCACTCTCCCATATACTGCGCTGTGCCTCTACTACCTTTTCGTGCGCCTTTTCGTTTGCCACTGTCATATAAGGGCGTGCAGCGTGGCTACTTGTGCCGTACTCTGCCACAAAGCCGATTGTTGCATAGCGCACCTTGCTTTTATCTCCTTTTCTGTCGTTTCCATGCTTTGCCCGTCCCTGTGGGTATATCTCTACGTATTTCTCCGTATCGTCGCCCTTTACGTCCGTAGCTTTTATGGAATTGATAAAACCGCCCGTTTCATTCAGTCCCATTGCCTGTGCCTCTGCTCTCTGTGCCTCTATCAGCACATCAGCACCAGCTTTAAGCATTTTGGGGACTGCCTCAACTGTAGCCGCCTCTCTCCGGCTGAAAGCGTCTATAATATCTTCCAGCCCGACTGTGTTAAACTCTCCCATGCTTACACCTCGTTTCTGTGGCGTAAATCTGTAAGCGTAAGCTCTATGGTGTCTGTTCCTGTATCGTAGGTCTTAAGTACAAAATAGCGCCGCCCGTTTACTTCTACTACGTCCTCGCCGCCATAATCTGCCTTGTGTACCTCGTACTTTGCCTCTACCAGTTTTCCTGTCTGCTGGCTCTTAAAATATTCACTGTACCCTACTGATTTTTTGTTACAGAATACAGTGCGGGTGCTTTCTTCCGGCTTTACTGCAAAGCCGTTTTTATTTACCCTGTTTTCTGCTGTTGTTTCTGCAATAAGTGTTAATTCGTCCAGCCACTCCACCGCTTTACACCCCACTTTCTGTGCTGTTGGTGTCCGTTTCGGACACTTGCGGCGCTGTGTTGTATTCTGCTGATAAAGATAAGCGCATTTTAAGTGCGTCGTATGACTTTCTAAATTGTTCCGCAGCATTGTTAAAACCAAACTCTGCCTTGCAATACAGTGTAATTGCTCTGATAATCAACCCGTCTGTCTCTTTTATCACTTTTACGCCGTCGTTTTTCATATCAGCTTTGCAGGCGGCTATACAGTCGTTTATTTCCTCTGTGATTTTCTCACTGGTGCTGCTGATACGCAGCGCCGCCCGCATTTTCTCGGTTAATGTTGTGGTATCTGCTGCCATAGCCTGCACCCTCTTTCTTACTCTTCTATTACTGCTGCTACGCCTGCCTCTTCCAGAACTGCTGCACGTTCTCTGCTTACTGCGTATTCGTCCCCAGTATCCTTAATCTGGTTTAATTCCTTGTCAAGGAAACGGCGCTGTGCTTTTACTTTTACAAGCTCTGTGGCTGCCTCTTCCTCTTCGGCTTTCGCTGCTGCCTCTGCTGCCGCCTCTTCCGCTGCTCTTTTATCCTCTTCTGTAAGCTCGCTTTCGTCCGGTATGTCTACCTCAACCGCTGCGCAGCGTGTAGCAATTTCTTTCTTTGTTCCCTCTGCATCTACACCCAGCTGCTTTGCCAGTTCCTGCAAATCTTCTTTCTTGTAGCTTTCCAGTTCTTTAGCGTCTAAATATCCTTTCATGGTCTACCTCGCTTTCTGGCAGCCAGTGTTTATACACCAGCTGCCTTGTTAATTACACTGCCTCGATTTTCTTTACAACTACAAGGCTGTTTTTGTCTACTACCTTGCCGTCTACAAGCATAATGCCCTTTGTAATCTGGTCGTCTGTGTCGTTGTCCTCATACTTCTTTACGCCCATAGAGTAGTTTGTATTAAGCACGTAGTCCTTGAAATTGAAAAGGAATGCAAAAATTGTATCTTTCGCAAGTGCTGCGCTGTAGCTTGCTACGTAATCGCAAAGTACAACTGTTCTGCCTAAAAGCGTTCTCTCCGGCTTTCCAGATGTTCCATAGTTCACTTTTGCGATAGGCTGCCCGTTCTTATCTGTCATGCCTACATACTCCATAAAGGTCTTTTTACTCATGCACCACACAGCGCCATTTTCATAAGCCATAGGTAAAGCACCCTCTGCCTTAATCAAATCACTGTAAGACGGTGCGGCGCTCTCGATTGTCTGCCCGTCGGCTGGTGTCTCTGCTAAAATTCCTTTCGGTTTTCCTGTTCCGTTTCCGTCAATGATTGCCTGCTCTAACGCTTTTGTCATTGCCTCAACAATATTGTTAATAAGCAGTGTTTCAAAAGCGCTGATTGCCATTGTATCTACTTCCAGAGATACGGCTACTGCACAGCGCAGCTTATGGTATGCAAAAGTAATCATTCCGTCTTTTGCAATATTCTTTTTCTGCTTGTCGCTGCCTGCTCCCTCATTTACCCATGTTGCAGTAGGCTTTACAGTAGATACGGGGATAGAAACGCCGCCCTTGTATGCAGTTCTGGTTACAAGGGCTAAAATCATTCCTGTGCTTTCCAGTTTCTCTACAATCTGGTTAAGCACTGTGGTAGGAATAACTGCGCCTACGTCCGTGCTTTTGCTTACTGCATCTGCTCTGTACTCTTTCGGCAGCGCCTCGCCTCTGCACACGTATTTCATAAATGCTTTTCGGTATTCCATACTGCCGTACTTGTCGTCGTTATCGCCCTCTCCTGCTGCGCCCTTGAAATTTCTAAGCACTCTCTGCTGTCCCTCGCCGCCGTTTCCGTCGTCTACATTCTCGCCTGCTGCAATTCTCGCAAGTAAGGCGCTGCGCTTTTCTGCTGCCGCTGTAATCGCCGCTCTTTCTTCCTGCAATGCAGTTACTTCTTTTTCAAGTGCTGTAATTTCCTCTTCTTTCAGCTCTGCCGCTCTTGTGGTAAGCTCTGCCTTAATCTGTGCTAATCTTTCCTCGATTTCTTTTAATCTCATTGTTATGTTTCCTTTCTTGTCTTGGATTTTATAAGCTCGCTCTAATCTTTAGTATTGCTGCCCGCCTCTTAAGCAGCTCCTGCCTCTCCTGCTCGTAACTCCTACTCGCAAAAGCACGGGCGCTTATTTCAGTATCGCCGTTTGCTGGAATGCTCACGGCTGATACATCATAAACTTTCTTGATTTTCAAAATCGTCCTTGTGTGTGTTTCTCTGTCGTAGCTTTCCTCTGCTACGCTAAAAGCCCACGACATTTTATTTATCATGCCTGCCTCTATGTCTTGGTATAGCCCACGGGCTAAATCTGTCTTGCCTAAATCAGCCGCCACCTTAAGCCCTTTATAGTCCGGCTGTAAAATCAGCGTCTTGTTTGACTGTCTGGCAAATACCCTGCCCTCATGGTCGTACTGCATGATAACGTCGCTCATGTCTGCGCTGTCTAAAGCGTGTGCGTCTATTCTTTCGTAAATCTTTGTGCCGTCCTCAAATTCATACAGCAAATACGGCGCATCAAACGTAGTGGCGTAACCCTCCACGTAATACTCCGTCTGTATCAATTTCGTTGCACTCTGCGCTGTCAATGGCGCTGCCAGCGCCCTATATTCCCGCTCTTTCTTAATCGGCATTATTTACACCCTCTTTCTCTCCCAGCCCGCCTGCTGGTTCGCCTGCTGCCGCTGGCGGTGTCTGCTGCGGCTCTGCCTGCTGCCCTGTTGCTATGGGCGCTTGCTGTATAATTATCTGTGGCTTTCCATTACTGTTTTGCAGTTCGCTTACCTCGGTATACTCTTTGCGGATATAATACTTTTCCCCGTCCTCAACGTGTGCCATGTTCCATATATCCATAACGCCGTTTCTGTTTAGTAATGCACGGTCAAAAAGCTGCGTGCTTACGCTTAGCTTTGTTGCGTTGCTGGCATATTGCAGGCGGTTTGCTGAAAAGAAAATAGCATTACCGCAAGCTCTTTCTCTCTCGGTAAAACTCATATTTGTCATAACAAGCGATAGCTGTATTGCAAACGGTTCTATTTTCCCCTCGTAGTAAGCATTCCACGTATTTTCATCAAATTTATTTTGTAAAATATCCATGTTTGTACCAAAATGCGTGCATACATTTTCCTGTATATTCTGCATCTGCAATGCGTTTGGCGTGTATGGTTTGCTCTCTACCTGTTTCAGCTCACTAAACTTGTTATCATAAATTATCATGCCGCTATCGTTGTCGGCGGTTAAGTTATCCTCGGTAAAACGCTGTCGCTCTTTCTTTATGTCCTCTGGTTTCAGTATATTTGCCACCTTTGCCAGAAAGCGGATATTTGCAGAATTTTTGACAGCGTTTATAATTCCCTCGTTTTGCGTATGTATCAGCTGCATTGTTGGCTTAAGTGTTCTGTTGTCCTCTCCGAAAAGGTCGTCTGTGTATTCAAAATCTGTCATAATGCCTACACGTTCAAACTCTATAGCTCCATGCTCGCCATTTGCAAACAGATACCGTAAATACACCTGCCCTGCTGCCTCTACGACTTCGCAGCGTTGCGCCCTCAATGGATACCAGCCACAAAGCCGCCCGTACTCGTCCTCGATAGGTATAATAAAAGCGGTGTGTTCCACCGCTACATACGTTGCCAGACGCTTAATAAATTTTGTTGTGTCCATAAAATAGTTGGGCTTATGCTGTAGTGTCTTTTCCAGTGACTTAAGGGCGCTGCCCTCAATCTCCGGCTTAAGTTTACTGCAATGTGTCGCAAAGCTGTTTACTGCCGTTCTGGTTAAATCCATTTCATATACGCCGCCGTTATAACTGGTAAACGTCGGGCTGTATCCGTTCAGCATTTTAAAATAGCTGTCGATATATCGCAGCTCTTTACCATGAAAAAGATAATCTAAAAATTTCATGCCGTTTACTCTCCTTTCTATGCGGCATTTTTAAGCAGCTCGCCGCACTCTTCCCAGTATTTCTGCCGCACGGTCATTGCATCTATGACAGATACAAAGCCGTCGATATGCGCCCGCTGCTCGATTTTTATAGGTCTGAATTTTCTTGTTTCCATGTTGTGCTTAAGCGCAACATTTAAGAAATGTGTCTTTAGTAAATTGTTGTCGGCTATCTTAAAATCGCCGTCTTTTATGATGCCCTCAAACTCCCGTATAACTGGTGTAAGGTTCTCGCCTTGGTAAACGTCGTCCATGTGAAAACCATAATTTGCCATATCGGTAATAAGGTACTGGGCGCTGTATCTGTCGTAGCCGATTTTCAACGGTCGTATGCCGTAATCTTCCAGCAGCATAGTAAACCAGCCGTAAACGTCGTGGTAATCTACGTAATTCTCGCCGCTTAAGGTTATCAGCCCCTTTTTAACGAATATGTCATACGGCACGCCGTCCGTAGCCTGTAAGTATTCCAGTCTGCCCCGTGGCATAAAGAACTGTGTAAACGCATACAGTGTACCGTCTTTCTGAATAACCACACTGGCTGCTGTTAAGTCCGTTGTCTGGCTTAAGTCGATACCGCCCACTGCGTAGCAGTCCCTAAAGTCCTCTAAGGTCTTTTCTACTCCGGCGTTCTCTACTGTCTGATATTCCAGCCATGCAATAGAGCTGTTCTGCTTGATATTGCAATACTTTGTAAGGAACTCTGCTTTTTTACTTAAGCTGCCCTCTGCTACTGCTATCTCGTCCATAAAGAAACTTTCTTTTACAGATACGCCCATGTTAGGGTTAGCCTTTTTCAGTTCGTCTATGTCGTTCCACTTCTCCACATCATCAATCATGTAAAGGAATGGTAATAGCCTGCGCTCTTTGCTGTTTCCTTTCAAGAAACTTGTGCTACGTTTCATTAGTTCATCATAAATACTGTCGTTGATATATCCGGCAGTGCTTATGCTCAATATCATAGGTTGAGTACGTGCGCCTAAAGCGGATTTCATAACCTCATACTGCTTTAGTCCAGCGTCCCCGCTCCATGCTGCCATTTCATCACATACCACAAGCTGCGGGTTAAATCCGTCTGACTTCTTGGCATTAAAAGCAATCGGTTTTATTACCGTGTTGCTCTCCGCAATATAAATATCGCTGCGCCGTTTCTTTGCCAGCTCCGCTAACTCGTCCTCTGCCTGTACCATTTGATAAAATCCGTCATACACCAGCGCCGCTTGGTCTAATTTCGGCGCTAAGCAGTATATTTCTTGTCCATACTCCGGCTCTAAGTACGCCATATATGCAATAATCGCAGATGCAAATAAACTTTTTCCGTTTTTTCTGCCAATTACAATAAAAATTTCACGGAAAATACGTATTTTTTCTGCGTCCTGTATGCCAAAAATAACAGAAACTATGGCTTTCTGCCATAGCTCCAACTTGATTAAATCATTACGTCCTTTGCTGTGGTGGCAAAAGTTCTCTATGAACCGTATAGCCTTATTCGCAGCCTTTGCATTAAAAAAATACTCCTGCTTTTGCAGCCCGTTTATAATGATTTCGTATATTTTCTTTATCCATTTTCCCGCTATGATTTCGCCGCTTGTAATCTTTGCGTGGTACTCATAGATATAATTTCGATAAGGCGGCAATATTGCTTACTCTTCCCGCAAAGCCGCCAGCCTGCTTGTCTTTCGTTTCGCAGCTGGTACTAATTCCGTAAGCTGCTTAATCACTGCTGCATAGTTCTTACTAAGCGCTATGTAGGTTTCTGCCTCTGGGCTTTTCTTTGTTCCCCACTGGTTCTGCCCGTTCTGGTACTCACTCGTCCAGCCGTCTTTTTCAAGTTTCGCCTGCAAGTCGTCCAGCTCAATGCTCATAAATGCAGCCTTTTCTATCAGCGGCGTTACTAATTTTCTTTTGTTTTCGTCTAAGTCCTTGAAAATTCCCTTAAGTCTGGTCTTTTCGGTCTTTATCCTCTGTTCTTTGGTTTTCTCTTTCTTTGTTGCCATTCCTTTACCCCGCTTTCCATTCCTGCGCCGCACCACACCCCCTACACCACCCGTGCGCACGCCCGTAGGGTAATTTTAGGGTATCCCCCTCGGTATTCGCCCCCTTTAATTATTTTTCTGATATGGGGGGAGTATGCCGCCGTTCTCGTCGAACTGATACCGCTTATGCCTCTCCTGTTTGTGGTGTTCCTTGTTGTGGCAGTCTTGGCACAACGCCTCTAAGTTATCCCAGCACAACGTAACGCTTATGTCGTTTATGTTCTCTCTGTTAAGCCAGTGCTTATGATGCACTATCTTTGCTGGCTGCCCGCAGCGTTCACAAATATAATCTTGTGACATTAAATAAGCGGCTCTGGTTTTTTCCCATGCCGCTGATAAATAAAAACTCTTAGCCCATGCTTTCATACTGTCCCCTCTCTTTCTTCATTCCCCAGCGCCCTAAGTTTCATGCGCTGGGTGGAGGCTAAAGAATGAATAGAAAAAGAGTAGGCAACTGCTGCCGCACACGGCTTAAGCTATCGCCTACTCATTTCATGCTACCATTGTATCTCTTTTGTTTTCCCATGTAAACACCACGTTTTTACCACGATATTACCCGCTGCTGCTCTGTTATCATTTCTCTTACTGGCACGCCTGCTGCTCTTAGCTGCTCGTATATACTCCTTATCTCGTGCCTAAACCAGCCTGCATACTGCATGGGTACTGGCTGATATTGCCGCCCCATAAATGGGTTATCCGCATACGCTGCCACCTGTGAAAACTCATATAGCAGCAGTGGCTTACTCTGGTCTAATAATAGCCGCAATATATATGCTGTCGTTCTTCCGTGTAGCCGTCCCTCTGGCGGCTGCCATATCCCAGTTATTATATATAACCTCTGCCACTCGTAAAGCTCAAATCCTAACGCCTGCTCTATATGCTTTATCAACCTGTCTGCCGCCTGCTGTTCTCTCGCTGTTTCCCGCTTTCTTTTTATCCATGCTTTTATTTTTTCAAACACTTACTTTACCCTCTCTTCGTCAATCCCCCACAATAATACTGACAGCTCGTTTATGATGCCCGTAACCCAGCGCCTCGGTGTGTTCTTTCCTGTATCCAGTTCCTCTGCGATTTCCGCATAGTCCATGCCCTGCATGAAATACATTTCAAAAGCCTTGTACTCTACACCTCTGCCTGCTGCCTCTCTGCGGCGCTCTATCTCTTCTACCGCTTTGTCTATATGCGCTGTCATTATCAATGTCTTAAAGCGTGTGCGTCTGATACTCTCTAAGTATGTACGCTGCTGCTCGTCCGTCATGCCTTTAAGTTCTAACTGCTGCCCGTCGCTTATTGCGTTCTCGATATGAAAAGCCATATCACGGTAACATTTCATAAGCGTAAAAGTGTTGTGGTATTTCTCTTTCTTCCTCTCCTGCTTTTCCTGTCGTTTCAGTTCCGTTATTGCAGCCTTTGCCTGTTTCTGCATCAGCTCTGTTAATTCGCTTTCATGCAGTTGTACCCAGCTTTCAGCCTCTGGCGGCATTTCTACCCCTGCCGCCGCTGTTGTCTTTGTTTCTTCCTGCTCCATGTTCTGTACCTCGCTTTCTGTTAATTAAACGGCAGCTCTTCGTCTGCTCCCTCTGGGATATTCATAAACCCGTCACTCTCCGGCAGTTGCTGCCCTCTCGCCTCTGCCTCTGCTTTGCTCTCTCCAAATCCTACGCTATTTGCCACAACCTCTGTGTAATATACCTTGCTGCCCGTGCGCTGGCTCTCGTAGCTGCCTGTTTTAATCTTACCAGTAACCTCTGCCCTGCTGCCTTTGCTTAACCATTTCTGCGCCCATTCCGCAGTACGTCCGAAACACTTAATATTTATAAAATCTGTGTCTTTCCCGTCGTCTACCGCAAGCGTAAAGCGGGTAATAGCTGTGCTATTGTCCTGCCCGCCATATCTAAGCTCTGGCTCTCTTGTAAGCCGCCCTGTAAGTGATACGTTATTCATTCTCTCTGCCCCTCTCTTCCAGTTTGTCCAGTTTTGAAAATATAGCCAGCAATTCCAGTGCGATAATTCCCAGTAAAATATTAGTCATTTTCTACCGCCTCGCTTTCTTCTCTCAATCCTGCCGCAACATTGCTGAACGCTGCCGCCATGTTCTCGCATAATGTCGCCAGTGCTAGCTTTATACTCTGTACCCAGTTGTTAATAGCTGCCGTCAGTGTTTCTTCTGCTGTTGGTAAGGTTTTATTTATCTGTCTTGCCATTTTTCTTGCAAGCCTGCGCTTTTTTCGCTTGTCCAGCTCTAACGGCTGGTTTACTCCATGCTTTTTCTTATAGTTCTTTTTCCACTGTCTGTATTTCACTGCTTACGCCCCTTTCTCCATATCGCATACGGCAATATCCATACTGGCGCTGTTATTATCAACACCGCTTTTGCTATGCATATCGTCACAAATACTGCTACGTCTACTGCTGCCCGTCCAATTTCTTCCACTGCATCTACTATGCCGTCCATATACTCAAACATTTACTACCCCGTTTTCCTGCTTAATCTCAATATTTCTGCCGCCTCGCTGTTTTATGATTGCCTCTACGTGCAAGTATGCAGGCAGCATAACCACGCTGCCTGTTCGTAACTGATATTCTACGCTTTTCCGCATCTTCTCGTATTGCTCTGCCTTGCAAAACGCCGTACAGCCCAGAATAATTGTAAATACCTGTGCTTTCTTCTTTTTCCGCTGCCGTCTATTCATGTTCTGCCCCGCTTTCCGTGTCCGTTTCGGACACCTTACCTGTATAGTCTGTTACTCTGATACCCAGAATACAGTAGCCCTCTGTAAGCCCTGTATAATCTTCCAGCATATAAATAATATCTGCATCAATCGTGCGCCCTGTATGCTTACCGTCCTTAAATTCCAGCATTTTAAGGCTGTCGCCCTGTTTATAGCCTCTGTCATTCTTCCGTAGCTCAAAGCCTTTTTTCCCGCTTACTACGTCCTCGTAATAAGATGCCACTATTTTTATCTCATGCTGCTTATGCTCTGTGTTTCCCTCGCTTGGCAGATGCTCCATTTTTTCTGCGTCTGCCCGCTCCTGCAATTTCTTCTTTGTCTGGCGGTCTATAGCGTCCTGCTCTTCGTTGTACCGCTGTTCGTCCGTCTTTTCAGCCTCTGCCTTGTTTATGTACTGGTCGCATTTCTGGCACGTTCCCGTTTTTACGTTGCAGTCCTTGTATTTCTGGCAGGAATAGCACAAAGACGTTATGCTTTCTGGGTGCGGTGTTTCGTAATCGTCCCCTGCCTTTTTCTCTGCTACCTTTTCCGCTATTTCCTTTGCCCTCACATTTTTGCCCGCTGCTGCTTTTTCCGCTATTTCTTTCTGCTCGTCCTCGTCCAGCTTTGCTGCCTCGTATGCAGCAGTGATACCTAAATTGCCCTCTTTCAGCTGCTCTTTAATCTCCGGCGTTGCGTTGTTGTTGATTGCGTCCATCCTGGCTACGTTTGTGCTGCTTTCGTTTATCATAGCCGCCACTAAATCACGCATTTTGCCTTGTATCTCTAAGCCGTCCTCTTCCTTGGCTCTGATAAGCGCCGCTTTTGTACGCTCTACTAATCTGGTTTTTTCATAGGCTGTAAGCTCCTGCGTAAATCCGTTGCCAGCCAATAAGCGCAGCTCATACATTGCCTCGCTCATATCCATAAAGCGGTAAAGCACTTTCTCATACTCCTTATGCCCCCGCTCTAAGTTCAAAATATTTGCCGCATTACGTCTGTGTCCGTCGATTATACGGTATTCCCCGTTTACTCTCGCCAATACTGTAGGCTGTTCCTGTCCTACGTGTAAAAAGCTGTCTGCCAGCTCTTCTATGTTCTCTAATTTCTGGTGCGTATTCTCCTGCGCTGCCTTTACCTCGTAAGGGCTTAAATAAATCTCTTTGTATCCCTCTGTCTGTGCCTGCTGCCCTGCTGCTTTCGTCTTTGCGTTCAGAATGTCGTTAATACCAAACTTTGCCATATTCTCTACCTCGCTTTCACAATCCTTTGTTTTTTCTTGCACTGTCCCATTACTCCGTTACACATTTCGCACGTTCTCCAATGCTCGCAAGCGTCGCTTTGCGGGCATTTCTTCCCTGCAAATTTACTGCCCCAGTTCCAGCACTCCGTACCGCCAGTCCTGCGGCAATGCCAGTAAACGCATAATCTCTCTTTATGTGCCACGCTTGCTACCTCGCTTTCCCTGTATACGCTGTTACAAATTTCTTGTACCCCTGCGCCGCTCCGCAGCATGGGCTATACTCATAAATCGGCTTACGCATGAAAGTATTTTCTGCTACTTTCTTGGAATACCGAATAATACCCAAAATATTAAAATCTGTCTTTTGTTCCAGCCACTCTACGCCTGCTGCCTCGCCGTCTGTGTTCTGGTATGACGTAATCAGCACGCCTGCCAGCTTTAATGCTGGGTTAAATACCTTTGCGTCCTCTATCTGCTCTGTCACAATGTCCAGCCCCTCTAAAGCGTCCTCGTCCACCTTTACGGGTACTATTACCTCGTCCGTGATTGCCAGCGCATTTACAACATTAAGCCCAATATCCGGCGGGTTATCAATGATGCAGTAATCATACTTGCCGTATATGGTGCAATCTCCGTAATACTGCATCTTTGCATATACCAGCGCTTTATATCTCTCTATCTGGTTTTCGCTGTCCTCTTTGGTTAAATTCCATGTAGCCCCAAAAAGTGACATATTCGCCGTTACAATGTCGATACCCTCATACTCTGTATGCTGTATCAGCTCGTCTGCGTTTTCCCAGTCCCCAGCCAGTAGCCTTGTAACTGGTGCTACGTTCTCTGCATCATATCTGCTGTACGCCTTGCTTAAGTTTCCCTGCTTATCGTTGTCAATCAGCAGCACCTTATAACCTCGCCTGTAAAGCTCGTACGCCATGTTTGCCGCTGTAAAGGTCTTGGCTACGCCACCCTTTAAATTCAAAATGCTTATTGTTTTCATTCTTTGCCTCTCTTTCCTGCGTTCGCCTCTAACGCATGGTTACTGTTTCCTGTTCTTTTGTAAGCTCGTCTGAATGTAATAAATACTGCTCTATCAGCTGCGCTGCTGGCTGCCAGCCGTAGCAGACGGCGGTATAATAGCCCTGCTGCCGCAGATACTCTAACCACTCTTTTTGTTTCTTGGTCGTTGTGTTCTCGCCTGCCTTAAGCTCTATGTAAAGCCCATGATACCCAGCCCTTGCAGCTGGTAGCATAATGTCTGGCACGCCAGCCTTTACGCCCTGCCTCTTAAGCACCGCTGCTGTTGCTTTATCACGTTTGCCGCCGTTTGGCACATGATACATATATTGCAGTTCCGGCATAAGCCCTGTTCTGTATGCAGCCCAGCTAAATAATGCCTCTTGATGCCCGCTTTCGTCGTCCAGTCTAAAGTTTCTCATTTTCTCGCCTCGCTCTCTGCTTAAATTCTACATACTGGCAAATTCTAAAAAGCAGCCCGTCCTTATGCGGCTTGCTGTTCTCTATCGCCAAAAGCGTTATTGTTTCCTCGCTTTGTAGTCCTGCATTTCCCAGTACGTCCCAGCGGCATATATCGTAGTATCTGCACCGTAGGCAGCAGCGCTTACAGTCCTTGCCTTTCTGGAATAACCAGTATTTAATTTTTTCTATCATGTTTTCTGCCCTTTCTGCTGCCGTTGTCTTTCCAGCTCTCCTGCTGCTCAAAAATAGCCGCTGCAATTCTAAACGCCAGATATGCTGCCACAATCAGTGCCAGCAGTCCGGCTATTATCAACACTGCTGCAATGGCAACGCCCTTGATTATCTGCATTTCAACCCCCCCTATCTGTTATTTTTACTAATGTGTATCTTAAATACCCGTAGCCGTAATACTCTGGACTGTGTACCCCCATGCTTACGCTGTTCTTGTCCACGTAATAGCCCTTTATTGCTTTTGGCTCTTTCTTGAAATACTCACGGTCTGAAATTATGTGGTACTCTGGTTCTGGTCTTACTAAATTCTTGCTGCAATTCCAGCGCTTGCCCTGTAATGCTCCGTCAGTACCCTTTTTGTGCGTTCCTGTATACTTGATTAAATAACTTGCCAGCTCTGCATAGTTGCCGCTATCGTCCAGTGGGAATACCTTAACCCTGTTATGCCCCTCGTATGCCTTATACCAGCAGCGTTGTAAAATCTCTGTATCAATTTTATTTACTACAAGGTGGTGATGCCTCGCACCTTTCTTGCCTATCTCCATAACGTGTATGTATTTGAACTCTAACCCTGCTTTTCTGTACTCCTTTCTGCACTCCCTCAAAAATACGTCTATGTCCTGCCGCATCTGCTCCGGCGTTCTGTCCGGCTCTCCTTTCCTGCGGATATAGTCAAGCACTAAATGGTAGTCCCCATAGCCATAGTTTGCATTTATGAGTATCCTTAACTTTCTCTCTGCCTGTCTGGTGTTTACTTTCTCCTGCTCTTCTTTTGTTGGCTTTACTTTATCCCCTCTGCTGATACCTTTCTTTTTGTACCTGCTGGTAAAGTACCTCTCTATCTCTATCGTATTTCCCGCTTTTGTTACCCTCTCTACGTATGGCATATATCTACCTCTCTGTCGGTTCGTTAATACTTTTATCAAGTGTTAAAACGGGCTGCCTGCCCGTTAAATTTCTTGACTTTGCGCCATACATAGCTTATAATTTTTATAGTATTTCAAAGCTGTATAGCTTAGCGCCTATGGTGTTTCCCCACCGTAGGCGCTTTTATTTTTTCATGTTTCCTGCCGCTCTCTTATGCGGCTTAAGGCATACTCATAAGCCCGTCTGTACGGCTCTCTGCAATCGTAGCCCGTGCAGTTGTATAATTTGCTGCCCTTGCAAAATTCGCAGCTATGCAGCTTTGCGTAATCGCTCGCCGCCCTCTCCTGTCGCTTTTCCTCATATTCCAGATGCCGTTTAATCTGGTTTGCATCTATAACCGCAATTCCCAGCATATTTGCTGTATGTATTTCTCTGTCCATTCCCTCTGTTATGCCGTATTTCACACCAGCAATAACAAAATCGCAGCCTTTCAGCAGTGCAAGCCCCGCAGCCATGCCCCTTGCCCGCTCTTCCGGCTTTTTATCGTCCATGCACTGCGTCATATATAAATGCGGCGTAATGGGTGCTAAGCCCGCCTCTAACGCCTGCCGTGTCAGCTGCTGCGCATAATCTATGTTTCTGTCCAGCTCTGCGCCGTCTTTCGCCCTGTATGGGCTGCATATATAAACCTTTCTCATGCCTTTTTACCCGCTTTCTGTTGTGCCTCTGCCCGTGCCTGTTCATTTCCTGCCAGATATGCTGCTAAGCACATCAGCTCGTCTGCTCCCTTTTGGTCTATAAAATTACAATCAACGCAGCATTTACAGTACCCCGTAATCTGTAAATATCTGTCGTATACTTCCTGTGGTGTCTGGCACTGCTTTAAGCTGTCCACCATGCCTGTAAGCTGCTGTATTGCCTTTATGCCTGCCTCGCCGCCCTTTCCGTGTATCCCTACTGTAATCTGCCGCATTTTTGTTGCGCCGTCTGCTCCTAAAATTGTTTTACTCTTCATTCTGTGCCTCGCTTTCTTCTTTAAACCCAGCCAAAAGCATAGTCATTGCATCTATCGCTGTATCAAAATGTTTCCCCAGCTCTGCTGCGTCAATAAGCCCCTGCTTTGTGTTTCTTCCGTTCCCTTTCATTACTTTCGTTTGCAAAATAGGTTTTAACTGGCTAAGCCCAGCTATGCTGTTCTCTAACTCTTCCTCACTCACGCAGATTTTTACATAGCCCTTGCCGATATGTTCAACACTCATTTTCTGCCTCTTCCTTTCTTCTAATCAGCCGTACCGATACCTCATAAGCTGTGCGCTGTTCTCTTTCTCCTGTGGCTGCATCAAGTACCTTTTCATACTGGCGGCTCTGATACCGTCCCAGCAGCTCTACAGTGTCGCCCTGCTGCCACTGCGCCGCCTCGTCTGCCTGTTCCTGCCAGCAGATGCACGGTAAAAAGCAGCTGCCGCCTGTAAGCTCATTTCTTACCTTTACCGTAATATCAGTAATGCGCTTGCCTCTCGGTGTTTCTCTGTATGTTGGCTTATTCGCTATAACGCCTCTTACTGCCGCCTCGTCCTGCTCTACTGCCTTTTCCGATACCGCCACAAAATCTGCCAGAATATATACCAGCAGTCTACCGCTCTGGAAGTCCTTAAGCGTCTGCACCTTACCTGTCAGTAAAAGCCTGCTGCCCTCTACAAATTCCTGCATAACGTCAAATTCTATGCCGTTGCAAGCCCTGTATGGTACGTCCTCTGCAAATACTACCGTTACCTCGTCCGGCACGCCGCTTGGTCTTACTGTTTCCAGCTTTGCCATATAACCACAAAACGGCAGCCCGCATAGCTGCTTAATTTCCTTAATCTGTGTAAGCGTTCCTACCAGTCCCGCTGCATTTTCCTTGATACCGCCACCTGTAAGCTCGTCCATGATTGCAGTATCTAAATCCCGTAAAAAATCCGGCTTTTTCTTTGTCATACTTCCTGTCCTTTCCTTTCCTGTATGTATATGGTGTAGTAAAGTGACATCTGCAAATCACTAAACTTATACTGTGCTGTCTGGTCTGGCTCTAATGGTTTCATAAGCCCCAGCTCTTTCCAGCGTTTGTGCGTTATCTCCGGCACTGCCCTAAACTTCTTTACCTCATGCTCTCTGTATTTTCGGTATTCCTCGCTTATCTCATGGTCTGCAAACGGTTTGAACGCTGCCAGATACCCTACGTAAACCTCTGCTTTTCCCTCGATAATGCGCAGGCGGTCTGAACTCTCCAGCGTGCCTATAAATTCCTCTACTGTCACTGTCTGCCTCTCCTATTTCTCCGGCATTTCGTACAGCCTCGGTATTACTGCTGCAAACGGCTGTACGTCCATGCCGCCCCTTACTATAGCTGCACCGCCAGCCGTAAACAGATAGCTTACGCACGCTTTCTGTATCTCGTCCAGAACCTCTAAGCAGCGCTCTTTTGTGGCATACTCTCCGATTTCCTCTAAACACCCGTCACTTATGCAAATTACGTGGCGCTTTTTGTCTGCCTCTGCGCCGCCTCTCTTTTTCTTTATGTCCTCGTACTCTCCATACTCTACGCAGGCGTAATTACCGCCCAGTCTATACAGCTTTTCTTTATTCTGGCTGCGTATATATACCTCGCTCATTGCCTTTATCTCCTTGCCTCTAAGTTTTCCATTTCAGAAATGCAGTTTGACGGTATCAGCTCATAAGCTGCCGCCTCTATTTCTGTAAGCGCCTCTTTGTACTCAATGTATCCCCACGCCTGCCGTGCTATCTCTGGTACGTTCTGCCGTTCCTTAAAATTTTCTATATGTAAAATCTCGTTTCCCTGCGGCTTTGGAAATGTCCCCAGTGATAACGGGCGTAAAGGGCTGTAATATTTGTGGCTCATTCCCCCGCCCCGCTTTCTTCTTTATGTTCTTGGTAGCCCTCTAAGTAGCCTATTGCCTCTACGTCAATGTCCTTGCCGTCTTTACCGTCGTTATTTATCCGAATTTTGCCGTAGTAGGCGTAAATACAGCAGCCGTCATAGTCATATACTCTTATGCTGCCCTCTGTGGCTGCCTCTGGTGTTTCAATAACCAGCGGCTCTGCCTGCTGCATCTGTGCTGCTACCTGTTCGTCTGTTACTGGCTCGCTGTTCTTTCCTCTGTACCAGATAGCCAGCATAAACAAAATAATTGCCAGCACGCCTGCTGCTATAATGGCTACGTACTGTATCAGTTTCTTAACTGTCTGTCGTTTTCGTTTTCTCATTTCCCGCCTCGCTTTCCTCTATCATTGCAACCCTGCTACGCCGTTCTATCCCCGTAGCCATAAACGCTATTTTCATATCTCTTTCGTTAAATTCGTCGTAGTCTCCTACTGGTGCATCTTCTGGGAAAATCTTCTGTGCCTGTATGAAAGCGTCCATAAATGTACTTAATTCCTCATAAAATACGTTTCTGTAAAATTCAAACTCTAACTCTATTTCGATTTTCTGCGCTTTCGTGCAATATATGCCGATTTTCTGCCGCCGTCCGTATGGCTTGTATGCTGTTCTGTCAGATTTAGCACCCATGACCTTATACATACACTGCCGCAGCAGTTTTATTTCGTGCTTTCCGTTGTAGGAAAATATCGTATATTCATACTCTTCCTTTTGTAGTTCGTCTAAGGAATTTATACCGTTATCCTTAAGCAGCTTTGCAAGTTTCTTTTGCGCTGTCGTTTTCTCGCCGCCTACGCCCCGCTCTGCCAGTGCTTGCAGCTTTTTAATACGCTGTATTGTTTTTTCGTCCATGTATTGCCCTCTCTTCTGTAGCAAAATAGTAGTTGTCTACTATCAGCATTTTTTTACTGAAAAGGCACATAAGCCCCAGCGGTACGGTAATAACCGCTATTGTTATGTCGCCCTCTGTCGCCCATACTGCCAGCACGGTAACTGCCAGCATTGCAAGCCCGTAGGCTTTCTGCTTAATGAAATACCAGCGGCGGGCTTTCTTTGCCTGCTCCCGCTGCCGCCTCTGCTCTTTTTTCTTACGCATATCTGCTATGGCATCTGCATAGCCTCTCTGGTATGCGTCCTCTACTATCAATGCCTCTGCTGCCATTCTCTGCCTCTCTTCCTTTCGGCGGCGCTCTCTGTCTTTCCATGTGTGCCGCTCTCCTGTTCTGGCGTTTGGTTTTACCGTGCGGGCTGCTTTTCGCATTAAAAAGCAACTGAAAACCTGTTGACTGTCCACATACTTTCTGGCTGGTATGACCGCCGCTATTTTTCCACGGTATACAGATTGCAGCTATTAGCCTGCTGCCCTCTGCCGCAGGCTCGCCATGCCTGCTACGCAATGTGCCGTGTGGGACTTGAACCCACGACTTGCCGCTTATGAGGCGGCTGCTCTAACCAACTGAACTAACGGCACTCGTGGCGGCTGCTGCCGCCTACTCATTAAATAAAAATCCTTTTTCTATTAAAAACCTTATCCAATCGCAGCCCGTTACGTCGTCCCGCTCAATGAATTTGTAAAAGTCCTCTGCGTCCACTATTCCGTATTTCTTCAAAATGTTTTTTGCGTTATTTATTGCTGGTGTCGTAAAAACACAATCTGCATAAAATGTATCTTTAGCCGTTTTGTAGTTGTTTCTTTCTGTCGGTATCATCATTTCCACCGTAACTACATTCTTTTTACTTTTTCTTCCTATGCCTTTTCTTATTACTACCGCCTCGCTGAATAACCAGCCATTCCAGCCCCAGCGCATAGGCGCAAACTGTGTACGTGGTACTTGTATTAAATCCCCTACTTGTAATTTGTTAAAATCTACTGCTTTCATGTTTTCCCTTTCTTTCGTTTTTGCTGGTTTATAATGCCTGCTGCCCTGCTGCCGCTGTGTACGTTTTCAGTGTGGCGTTGCAGCGTTTGAACTCTCTATAAATTGTGTCCCTATGTGTTCCCAGCACCTCTGCAATATCGCTTACACTGCTGCCCTGCTTACTCATAGCCTCTATGGTCTGCCTGTCCTCGTAATGCAGACGCTTGTACTTTCGTTTCGCCATGTTCTATGCTCCTTTCCGTCCTCATTTGCTTTTATGGTAAAAAAATAAGCGTGTCAGAGTTTTTACGCTCTGCACGCTCTTCTTTTCTGCTGTTTCCTATAAAAAAAGAAAATCGGCAGAGGCTTTATAACCTCTTGTCGATTTTCATTCTAAAACTTATCTTATTTCTTTGATTCCGTCGTCTTCGCATTCGGGTAAATCATTTTCATCTTCGCATCATCATAATGCACATCCACCCACTTCTGGACAACATTCGTCGCCTGTACACCATTTCCTCTTTCATTGTATCTTACCAGTGCCACACAGGATACCAGAATATTGCAGACCATAAATACTAATAAAAACCAGGTCAAAAGCTTTCCTGCAACTGCCGGTATTTTTTCAATCCATTTTTCCACTGGCGGAAATAATATTTTAAACCATACAACTGCAGCAATTCCCCAGAAAAAACAGTAAAGCAGATTAATTCGTCCTCCCAGGTTAAACGGGATCTTGCTGTAATCCCAGAACACTTTTCCAAATACAAGTTCCGTAAACACGCTACAGAGATACTCATACGCACCACCAAGCAGTGTCCCCGTAAGGAATAGAAAACGATCCCCTTTATCCTTATACTTGTATAAAAGTGCCGTAACAAGTGCGATTGCAAGTCCCCAGACAATGCTGAACGGTCCCCAGACCACACTGCTTCTGCTCATCCATACCCCTGCCGTCACACGGCAGAAAATTGTTTCCGTGATATCTCCCAGAAAAGCACCGATCATAAACAGCATCACGATTTTATAAAAACCGCATCCTTTTGCGAATACCTCTTCTTCATCCTCTTCCCGGATTGCCTCTTCGACCTTCCTTGCCTTTGGGTATGCCCTTTTCAGACGCTTTTCCAGGCTTCTGATAATTTTTCCTGCAATCTTGGCACTTACCTTATCCATCCCGGCATCGGTTGCAATCCACCGCTCCGGATTCTTACTCTTTCCGGTAAGGAGCATAAAAGAACCAAAGATGTCAATAAAAAGTACCACAATCAGTGTCAGCAGCACAATATGCATCAAAAGCTTCGGCAGAATATGTAATAAAACCAGTGTGATCCCATTACACCATCTCACAGTCAGATAACCCAGAACACCCCAGAACAGCGAAACCGGAAGACAGATATATCCATCCAGGTTCCATTTGATGTTTGAATAATCCCACCATCTCGCCTTAAACGCTTTTTCAATCAGATGACCGCTGACCCATTCTGCCACAGTCGCATAAACAGCTGCAAAAATGAACAGCCAGACTCCACGAAGTTCCTGCAAGCCGATCGTCATCGCAATTGCCGTCAGACCATACAACACACAAAGCGGTCCGTTAACCAGACCACGATTGGCAAACTTCTTCTGTTTCAATGTTGCCGATATCGTTTCCAATACCCAGCCACCAAAAGAATAAATGAAAAAAAGCCACAGTAATTCATATCCAGTATAGTGATTCATAGTCTTCTCCTTTGTAAGTTCATGGTATCATCTTATCATGCAGACCATGAACTTACAATTGAGATTTTATCCATAAACAACTTGTATAACACCAATGATCCCAAACAGAATTGCCAGATAAAATGTAAATTCTGCCGCTCCCGGTCTCAATACACCCAAAAGCAACACCAAAGACGATCAGTGACATAACAAAACTTCATATATCCAGTTTTTTACTTCCATTTGTTCTACCAATCCTTTCTTTCGTCTTTTCAGTTATAATACATTCACTTTATCATCTGCTCACACGCATTTCAAGCTTAAATGCTCTCCCAAGAGTATTATTGTTCGTCTATTCATTCGTTTAATTTATATATTTCTCTATTTTTATCTATATCTAATATTTATTGCATATTTTTAAGATAATTTTATTTTTTTCAGAATTTTTATTGACATTTTGTATTTTATGCGATATTATAATATCAACAAAACAAAAGGAGGACGGACCACCAGAAACTTAATCTTAACTCCAAAGTCTAAGAAAGTAAGAGGTATGGACCAAAGGACACTTAATTTAAAACTCGGACAAATCTAATGAAAGTAAGAGGTACGGACCAAAAGGAACATAATTTAAAACCAGAACAAAATCTAAAGAAAGTAAGAGGTACAGACCACCGGAAACTTAATTTAAAACCAGAACAAATCTAATGAAAGTAAGAGGTATGGACCAAAAGGAACATAATTTAAAACCAGAACAAATCTGATGAAAGCAAGAGGTACAGACCAATGGCAAGATAATTTATACAATATCAAATCAATGAGAGTAAGAGGTACAGACCAATGGCATAATAATTGAAATTTATATAAAAAAAACTATTTGAGATAATAGTTTCAGATAGATAAGAAGTGAATAAGGAGGATAATCCAATGGATGGATCAAATTGAAATCCACTGTAGCTGAAAGATCAGATACAGTGGATTTTTTATGACATATTTTCTGTTCCAAATTCAAGAGCGCGCCTGATGACGCGCTCAATTTCTGCCGATTCATAATACAGCAGATTCTATGAATTCTTCCGGTCCATATCCCATACTGCCTTACCATCATCACAGTATTCCAGATCCGGGCATTCCCCCTGTACAAAGGAATAAACCGGTTCTTTTCCCTCATATTCCTGAATGATACCGCTTAATTTGGCAAGCATTTTTTCTTTATCACCCGGAAGATGTCCTCTGACTCTCACATGGATAAAGTCATGAAAACCATCATATAAAATATTTGCTCCTGCTTTTTCCGGTGCGATCCTCTCGATCAGATGATATTCTTCACGAATTGTTTCCAGCTCATCTGCCGGAACAAAAGTACCTTGCCGTATATCTTCATACAACGGAACTTCTTTATGCAGAAACATGGAAAAATTCACTACATGCGCCGGATTG
Source organism: Allocoprococcus similis (assembly GCF_054660775.1). NCBI lineage: Bacteria > Bacillati > Bacillota > Clostridia > Lachnospirales > Lachnospiraceae > Allocoprococcus > Allocoprococcus similis. The sequence continues at coordinate 53,899 of NZ_BAAHSG010000038.1, read as the reverse complement.
GTCCTGTTCAGGAACTGCGCCAGTGCTTCTGCATTTTCCATTCCTCTTCCTTTTCCTGCGACTCCGGTCATAATATGTGCATCATAGATCAGCCCTGCTTCATGAAGCCTGTCAATTGCCTGGTACGCCTGTCCCAGGTCATGATCCTTTTTCATAAATTTCAGTACATCATCCAATCCACTTTCAATTCCAAGATACAGATGCTTTACTTTTTTTGCTGCAAGCATTTCCAGTTCTTCCTGGCTTTTATGTAAAATACTTGTAACGGTTGCATCCATATTGACCCCTTCACATTCCGGGAAGTAATATTCGATCCGATCCAGAATCTCATACAATTTCTCCGTCTTCAGGCCAAACGCATTGCCATCCCCCAGAAAGATCTTTTTCGGCTTTCCATTCAGATCACGAACTCTCTTAAGTTCCTCTTCAATCTGTTCTATCGGAAGCTCCCGATACTTCAGATGCCGGAATAAATTGCAGAACTTACACTGGTTGTATGAACATCCAACCATTACCGGAAGCATAAAAGAACTTCTCTCCATCGGTGCCCGGCAAATCTGTCCTTCGTAATCCATACATCACACTCCTATGCTTCTGCATAATAGACATAGTTTTCTTTTCTCGGTTTAGCTACAGGAAGTTCTGCTGCCGCATATCCGAGCACACAATGTCCAATTCCTTCATAGTCTCCTTCGATTCCCCATTTTTTCAAAAGAGCCTTTCCTTCCTCAGATTCAAATTCTTCTTTTGCACGGTGAATCCAACAGCTTCCGATTCCAAGAGAATGTGCCGCATTCATCAGATTCCCCATCACAAGGCTTCCATCATAAAGATAAGTTGGTCTTGCCTTGTCTGCAAGTACAATAAGAACTACCGGTGCTCCATAAAATGGATCTGTATCTGTTCCCATGATCTTTGCATTCATTGCAGAGAGCTGATCTCTCGTTGCTTTATCGGTCACTGCTACGATGATCGGTGACTGCATCCCCATTCCTGTTGCCGCATAAGTTCCAGCCTCAATGATCGCATCCAGATCTTCTTTACTGATCATATCCGGTTTGTAGCTGCGGACGCTTCTGCGCTCTTCCATGTTTTTGATTACTTCATTCATAAATTTTCAGCTCCTTTCAAATCTGTTCTTATTGTAACACGATTCAAAAGGAGCTGTACCTACTATTTTCTTAAATTTTTATATCCGGATTATTTTTCTTCTCCCCAGACTTCCTCTGCAATTTCTTTTACAAGTGCAAGTTTCTTCCACTGTTCTTCTTCTGTCAGCTTATTTCCGATTTCACAGGAAGCAAATCCACACTGTGGGCTTAAATACAGTCTTTCAAGTGGGACATATTTTGCAGCCTCATGAATTCTTTTAATTACGTCTTCCTTATCTTCCAGCTTTGATGACTTGGTTGTAATCAGACCGAGAACCACTTTTTTATCGCCATTTACACTCTTCAGCGGCTCAAATCCACCAGAACGCGCATCATCAAATTCCAGATAATATGCACTTACATTTTCACGGGCAAATAAAGTTTCTGCCACACAGTCATACGCACCGCTGCTTGCATAAGTAGAATGGAAATTTCCACGGCATACATGCGTGTTGATCACCAGGTCCTCCGGCGCTCCCTCAATTGCACGGTTATTGATAGCAAGAAGCTGTTCCATGATTTTCTGAAGTCCGGCTTCATCGGTTCCGAAAATTGCTGTAGCATGTGGATCTACACACATTCCCCATGAACAGTCATCCAACTGAATGTTTCTACAGCCCGCATCATACAGGTCACGAATAACTTTCTTATATCCATTTGCGATATCTTCTGCCAGTTCTTCCACATCCGGATAATACTGATTGGTATTCGGAAGGGACATTGGCATAATAAACTGTTCCAGGAACTGTGCCGGTGCCGGGATCGTCTGCTTTGCTACTGTATTTTCATCTTCCAGTGCCTTTACAAATTTAAAATGTTCTACAAATGGATGCTGATCTACGGAAATTTTTCCAGTCAGATAAGTATCATCGATCATTGCAGCTTCACCGTGGAACGGAAGTCCGGTCTTAGTCGGCTCATGTCCTACCCCGTTAAATCCCCACATGAAATCAAGATGCCAGGTTGCTCTTCTGAACTCGCCGTCTGTGATCACACGATATCCGGCTTTTTTCTGCTTCTCTACCAGGTCTAAAATTGCAGCATCCTCTACTTTTGTCAGTTCTTCTTTTGAAATCTTTCCTTCTTCAAAATCTCTTCTTGCTCTTTTCAGTGTTTCCGGTCTTAAAAAACTTCCTACATAATCATAACGAAATGGTGTATTTTTACTCATAATATAGCTCTCCTTTTTTCTTTCGTACTGTCTGTCTTTTATGTTTGAAAGTATAGCAGAGTATTCTGCATCTGAAAAATACAAAAAAAATGCAGTTTGCCATAGTTTAAAACTATAGCAATATCAAAAAAATGTTTCACGCTCCCTTCTTCCATGCTACAATATTACCAGGATATCTGACCAGAAGTATTTTCCGCTAAGATACATTTTCCAGATACTTTTCTAATATCCCAAACCCAAAAACAATATTCTTTATAGAAAGTGAAAAATATGACTCTTCAACAATTAAAATACGTCGTAACTGTTGCTGAAACAGGAACAATTACCGAAGCCGCAAATCGTCTTTATATTTCCCAGCCAAGCCTGACAAACGCAATCCGTGAACTGGAAAAAGAAATGAAGATTACCATTTTTCTCCGGACTAATAAAGGGATCATCCTTTCAAAAGAAGGCGAGGATTTCTTAGGATACGCCAGACAGGTTCTGGAACAGGCCGCTATTCTCGAAGATAAATACAAAGGAACTTCCGGCGGGAAAAAGAAATTCTGTGTATCTACGCAGCACTATTCTTTCGCTGTCAATGCCTTTGTCGATCTGATCAAAGCCTACGGACAGGATGAATATGATTTCAGTCTCCGCGAAACCCAGACATACGAAATCATCGAAGATGTAGCAAAAATGCGCAGCGAGATTGGAATTCTTTTCTTAAATAATTTTAATGAAACGGTTCTGGAAAAAATTTTAAAATCCAACGGGCTTATTTTTCATCAGCTGTTTGTTGCAAAACCACATGTATTTATCAGCAGACGTCATCCTCTCGCCGATCACAAAATAATAGCCAATGAAGAACTGGACGATTATCCATATCTTTCCTTTGAACAGGGTGAACACAATTCCTTTTATTTTTCAGAAGAAATCTTTTCTGTATCTGAACGAAAAAAAAATATCCGTGTACGGGACCGTGCCACCTTATTTAATCTTCTGATCGGGCTAAATGGCTACACAGTATGCAGTGGTGTAATCGACAAAAAGTTGAATGGAAAAGATATCATTGCCGTTCCTCTTGCTGACGAAAGTGATATGCGGATTGGGTATATTACACATAAAAAAAGAATGTTAAGCAGATTAGGGACAACTTATCTGGATGCCTTGAAAAAATATCTGCAATAAAAAACTTCTGGAAGCAGTTTCCCTGTTCCCAGAAGTTTTTGTTTTAAAATAAACATACAATTCCATGCACAATAAATGCTGCAACCCATGCAATTACGCACTGAAAGATCACAACACCGATCGCCCATTTACCACCAAGTTCTCTTTTAATAGAAGCAATCGCTGCCACACACGGTGTATACAAAAGACAGAAAATCAAAAGAGCTGCTGCACCGGCTGTGTTGATCACCGCTGTCAGTGCTGCTGTTGACCCAAACAAAATTGAAAGAGTGGAGACAACACTCTCTTTTGCCATAAATCCGGAAATCAGTGCCGTTGATATTCTCCAATCACCAAATCCAAGTGGAATGAATACAGGTGCGATCATACCTGCTACCGTTGCAAGGATACTTGCCTGTGAATCTGTCACCATATTCAGATGCAGATCAAAGCTCTGCAGGAACCAGATCACGATCGTTGCACCAAAAATAACGGTAAATGCTCTCTGCAGGAAGTCTTTTGCTTTTTCCCAGAGAAGCTGACCAACATTTTTCGCTCCCGGCATACGATAATTCGGAAGCTCCATAACAAACGGAACAGGTTCTCCTTTGAACATCGTCCCTTTCATTGCAAGTGCAGTAAGGATTCCCATCAGGATTCCGAAGAAATAGAGACCGATCATTACAATTGCACCCTTCCCTGGGAAAAACGCCGCTGTAAAGAATGCATAGATCGGAAGTTTTGCTGAACAACTCATAAACGGAGTCAGCATAATCGTCATTTTACGATCACGCTCTGAAGAAAGTGTCCGGCTCGCCATAACTCCCGGTACTGTACATCCAAATCCGATCAGCATCGGTACAATACTTCTTCCGGAAAGACCAATCTTTCGCAAAAGTTTATCCATAATAAACGCAACCCTTGCCATATATCCACTGTCCTCCAGCATCGAAAGGAAAAAGAACAGTGTAACAATGATCGGCAGGAAACTCAGCACGCTTCCAACCCCCTGAAAGATTCCATCTACAACCAGTGACTTTAATACGCTGTTGACTCCTGCTGCATCCAGTGCCTGACTGCAGGCTATGATCACCTGGTCAATTCCCTGTTGCAGAAGATCCTGTAAAAATGCTCCGATCACATTAAATGTCAGCCAGAATACCAGTCCCATAATTGCGATAAATGCCGGAATTCCGGTATATTTTCCTGTCAGAACCTGATCGATCTTCCTGCTTCGCACCCGCTCCCTGCTCTCATGTGGCTTTAATACCGTATCTTCACAGGCACGCTGGATATAGTTAAAACGCATTCCCGCTACTGCCGATGAACGGTCTACCTTGCATTCTTCTTCCATCTGCAGATTGATATGTTCCAGAAGCTCCTTTTCATTCTGGCTCAGCTTTAATTTTTCCAGGACAAGTTCATCATTCTCTGCCAGCTTGCTTGCTGCAAATCTGACCGGAATCCCTGCTTCCTTCGCATGATCTTCAATCAGATGCATGATCGCATGAATGCATCTGTGAACCGCACTTTCCTGACCTTCAGCAGAACAGAAATCCACTTCTTCCGGTGCTTCCTGATATTTTGCGACATGCAGTGCATGTTCTACCAGTTCCGCAATTCCTTCTCCCTTTGCTGCCGAGATTGGTACAACCGGTACTCCGAGAAATGCTTCCAGCTCATTCACACGCACAGAGCCTCCGTTCACACGCATCTCATCCATCATATTCAGCGCAACAACCATCGGGATCTCAAGTTCCATAAGCTGCATCGTCAGATACATATTCCGTTCAATGTTGGTTGCATCTACGATATTGATGATTCCCTTCGGTTTATCCTGAAGTAGAAATTCTCTTGTAACGATTTCCTCACTGCTGTACGGAGACATAGAATAAATTCCCGGAAGATCGGTAATACGGGTGTTGGGATGTTCCTTGATCACACCGTCTTTTCTGTCAACCGTAACACCTGGAAAATTACCCACATGCTGATTCGATCCGGTCAGCTGGTTGAACAGCGTTGTTTTTCCACAATTCTGATTTCCAACCAATGCAAACGTAAGTGTCGTATCCTCCGGTAATGGATGCTCTGTTTTCTTCTCATGAAAAATGCCTGCTTCTCCATACCCCGGATGCTGTGCATCTCCTAACGATTGTCTGCCTTCCTTCTTCTTATAATGTGGCTCATGGGCCGGTGTAATTTCAATCTGTCCGGCATCCTCCAGACGGATCGTAAGTTCATAACCATGGATCCTGATCTCAACCGGATCCCCCATCGGCGCATACTTTACAATCGTTACTTCTGTTCCCTGGATCAGTCCCATATCCAGGAAATGCTGCCTGAGTGCACCACTTCCTCCTACGGAAAGAATCGTAGCTGTCTTTCCGACTTGTAATTCTTTTAGTGTCATTCCTCTATCTGTCTCCTTTGGTCAAAACCATTTATTGATAATTTATATCATTATCATATCAGTCCTGTAGGTAGTCATTCAAGAATAACATTCGTTTTTTCTAACTAATTTCCTCGCCTGCAAATTGTTTTATTCCGCAGTCTCTCTAAACCGGTACCCCACTCCGACTTCTGTCAGGATAAATCTGCAATTTCCCGGATCTTTTTCTATCTTCCTTCGCAGTGCTGCCATAAATACCCTCAGGTTGGCTGCTTCTACTCCCTGTGCACTGCCCCAGATCTGGCTGAGAATATAATTATGTGTCAGTACCTTTCCTCTGTTGTCGATCAATAGTTTCAAAATCTTATATTCCATCGGAGTCAGATGAACTTCTTTTTCATCAATCGATACCTGATGTTTTTCCCAGTCCACTTTCAGATAATCACACTGAAAGATTTTTTCTTTCTTTTCTTCCGGAATCTGGTTACTCTTTCTGAGCGCCACACGGATTCTGGCAAGCAGTTCGCCCATATAAAACGGTTTTGTCACATAATCATCTGCCCCCAGATCCAGTGCCTGTATTTTTTCTTCCTCTTCCTGTCTTGCACTGACCACAATGATCGGTATCTTCGAGATCTCTCTTACATTTTTTATAATCTCAATCCCGTCACCATCCGGAAGTCCAAGATCCAGAATGATCATATCCGGTCTGTTTGCATAGAACAGTGCATTTGCTTCTCCGCATGTCTTCGCAATCACAAAATCATAGTCTTCTTTCTTAAGACTCATCGAGATAAAGTTAATAATATATTTATCGTCTTCCACAATTAAAATTTTATGCTTATCTGCCATCTGTACTTACCTGCCTTGCCTCCAGCCAGAACATGAACCTTGCTCCGCCTTCTTTTCTGTTCTCTGCACAAATATTTCCACCATGTGCATTTACTACCGCTTTACATATAGCCAGTCCCAGACCGATTCCTCTTTGTCTGTCCCCTTTTTCATCTGATCTTGTAACAAATTCGTCAAAAATATTTTCTTTCAAATCTTCCGGAATCCCGTCTCCGTCATCCTCTACACTGATCCACACTTTTCCTGCATCATATCTGGCTTCTATACAGATCCATCCATTTTCCCCTGTATGCTTCATCGCATTATCCAGAAGATTGACCAGCACCTGGACCATCAGTTTTCCATCTACATTTACAACGATCAGCTCCGACGGAAGTTTAATTTCAAATCTCCTCTTTTCCCGGAGTCCTATGATATGTGATACGGCTTCATAGATCAGATCATCCACTACTTCCTGGTCTTTCCGGATCTCAAATTCTTCACTTTCCAGCTTTGTCATATTCAAAATATTTTCCATCAGGCGCATCAGCCATACAGACTGCTCCTGTATCTCTCCTGCCAGTTCCTTTCTGACTCCGGCATCCAGATCATCCGCCTCTTTTAAAAGTCCAGCATCTCCCATGATTCCAGTCAAAGGTGTCCTGAAATCATGGGAAATACTTCTCAGCATATTGCTTTTCAACTTTTCTCTTTCCATCTGTGCCCTTGTTTCCTCTGCAATACGCACCTGATTATGAAACCGTACCATAATACTTGCGGAAATAAATCCTGTGATAAGGAAAAACACCAGAAGTACCACATCATTCTGATCCGTCATCGCAAATGTATGCACCGGCACCGTAAAAAAATAATTAAACAGCAGCACACTGCATACAGAAGCCATCATTCCATACAGATAACCGGTAGTTGTAACTGTTATGACCAGTACACCTACAATATAGATCATCAGAATATTTTCTTTTCGAATTCCATAACTCTGGAGAAAAAAAGACAAAAATGTTGCAACCGCCATGATTGCAACCGAGTGCACCATATATTTTACTCTCTCTTTTATCATTTTCTTTCCCCCATCATTCATTATTTCATACTTGCAAGCAGACGGTCAATATCCTTTGTAAGACCTACTACAAGCAGATGATCCTTCTCATGCATCACATAATCCGCTCTCGGAAGGACCACCAGCTCTGCATTTTTCTTTATTCCAAATACATTTATATGATAGTTTGCCCTTATATCCGCTTCTTCTATCGTCCGCCCGATCCATGCATCCTTCGGCTGGATTTCAAAAATCGAATAATCCTTACTGAGTTCAAAATAGTCAAAAACATGATTTGCACTGTATTTTACAGCCAGTCGTTCTGCAATATCCCGATCCGGATAAAAGACTTCATCCGCTCCGTTTCTCAATAAAAATTTTGCATGGATATCCCTGTTCGCCTTACTGACAACATGTTTGGCTCCAAGCTCTTTTACCAGGCTTGTTATCTCCAGACTACTCTGGAAATTTGATCCGATGCACACAAAGCAAAGATCGAAATTTCCTACTCCAAGACTTCTTAATACTTCTTCATTTGTACAGTCCCCTACCCGTACTGCCGTTGCGTATTCCAGTAAATCCGTTGTCTTTTTCTCATCTTTATCGATGACCATTACCTCATTTCCCCGATTGGCCATATCAATACACAGATGATGGCCAAATCTTCCAAGTCCTATAATCAATACTGATTTCATTTTTCTACTCCTCGTTCTATCCTATCGTAATTTCTTCTACCGGTTTCCGGATCGGTGCTTCATGTCTGTGTCCTTTCAGTGAAAGTGCAAATGTCAGACTTCCTATTCTTCCGCAAAACATCAGAAATACCAGCATCATCCTTGATGCCATGCATACATCTCTTGTGATTCCCGCAGACATTCCCACTGTTCCCATTGCAGAAAAGACTTCAAACATCACATCCGACAAAGAAAACGGCTGCATAATTTCCATGAAGATCGTTCCTGTTAGTATAAGGAACAGATTCGTACACATTACAACACTGGCCTTTCTGATCGCAGTTTCATCCAGTCTTCTGTTAAATACATTACAACCGGCTGCTTCCATCAGATTTGCACGCACAAATACAATGAGAACCACTACGGTTGTCGTCTTAATTCCACCTGCTGTAGATCCCGGGCTTCCTCCTATGAACATCAGAATCATAGTAACAAGTTTACTGCCTTCCGTCAACGCTCCTGTATCGGTTGTATTAAACCCTGCTGTTCTGGCTGTCACCGAGTGAAATAAAGAACAGAGTATCTGTTCTTTCACAGGCATCCCTGCCAGTACATTATTTCTTTCCAGTATCAGGAATAAAACTGCTCCTGCTATAATCAAAAAACCTGTTGTCGATAAAACAATCTTTGTATGCAGATGATATTTTTTCCAGTGGAGTTTTTTCACAGACAGATCATCCCACACAAAAAAACCGATTCCACCGATTATGATCAGCAGCATGATCACTGTATTTACCAGCCAGTCATCCGAATATCTGACCAGTGACTGATAGGCACCATTCTCTCCCATAAGGTCAAATCCGGCATTGCAAAAAGCTGATATAGAATGAAAGATCCCATACCAGATCCCCCTTCCTATTCCAAATTCCGGAATAAACCGGATCATCAGCAATACGGCTCCAATGCTTTCAAAAAAAAGTGTTCCCTTAATAATCTTCTTTGTAAGCTTTACAATTCCACCAATTTGAATACTATTGATACTCTCCTGCAAAATTCCGCGGACTTTAAGCCCTATCTTTCTTCTTAGCAGAATTGCCACACAGACACCAAGTGTCATAAATCCCATACCGCCGATCTGGATCAGAATCAAAATGATAAGCTGTCCAAAAAAAGACCAGTGCTGATACGTATCCTGTACAACCAGCCCCGTCACACAGGATGCAGATGTCGAGGTGAATAATGCATCTGCAAAAGATGTCATATTTCCATCCCTTGATGAAACCGGAAGCATTAAGAGAATACTTCCCAAAAGAATCAGCAGCAAATACCCGACAACAATCATCTGCGTCTGTGTCATCTTTTTATATAATACTGTCATTTGTTTCTTTTCCTTTCTCCTCTGTATCTTTCTTCCTCTCTCTCTTCTTTATCCTTCTTCAGGAAAATATCGAGTTCACGCATCAGATGCAAGCCGGCGATCAGTAGAAAGCTCAGGATCCCTGTAAATAAAATAATACTCTCAATCTCGAACATAACCTTTCCTTCCTCTTACTGTTTTTACTCCTGTTTTTTCAAATCAATGATAGTATTTTTAGTATAAAGATTGTATAAAGATTCCTGATTTTATGTAAATATTCCGTTATAATTTCATGCTAAAAAATGGGATTAGAAATTTTCAGTTATATAAAAAGAATGCGCATCTCCGGCACGTAGTCCTTTTGTTTCATAGGAAGTTCCTTCGGAACTTCCTATGAAACAAAAAAAACGGGCACTTCGCAGTTCAAATTTCTGCAAAGCGTCCGCCTTTTTTACAAAATCTTTTTATTCAGCTGCTGCTTCTTCTTCATCTGTTTCCGGAACATCATTATGAACGGCAGCCACACCTGCTACATCTGCTTCCGGATCTGTGATCAGCTTGACATCTTTATCTTTTGCGATGTCAAGGTCTTTGACTTTAATGGTTTCTCCGACCTTCAAATCCCCAACATCAACAATTACTTTTTCAACAAGTGCAGATGGAAGTGCTTTGTATTCAATTTCACTAAGCAGTTCCTCAACAACACCTGTGACAACCTTTGACTGATTGTGGATCACAACTTCTGCTACGGAATGTACCATTTCTCCACTTACCAGTGCCTGAAAATCTATTTCAAGTACTTTTGAACCCATAGAATCATAATCGACTTCTTTTACCAGCACATCAATCTGCTCTCCGTCCAGATCCAGCATGATCTGGCTTCCTTTGCCATTGGCTTTCAGGAACTTTTCCGCTTCTTTCTGTGTCATCTGTACCGGAATGGAGCCTTCAATCTCACGTCCGAATACATTGCCGGTTACATAACCTTCTCTTCTGAGTTTTTTGGCTTTTGTCTGCATGTTTCTTTTTTCAGCTTTTAAAGTATTCATTTATCTTTTCCTCCAATCACTGACTTCTGGTAAAGTACCTATTTCCTTGTTACAGCTGTATTATAACACTCATGGATTATCAAGATTAACCAAAATCACATCTTTTTTGGCCCATATTTTTGCTGTTTTTCAAACTTTTTTATTTGTTTTGTGCAATTTTTTTATTTTTCAACCCTTATAGATTTCCATAATTTTTCATATTTTCAGCTTTTTACTGTTCCAGATATTCTTTGATCCTGTCGATATTATACAAAGGAATATTTGTCATCCATTCCTGTTTCCGGTAATCTGACATAGACATTCTTACCGCATATTTAGGCTTATATTTTTCACAGAAAGCTTTCAGGCTTTTTGCCCGCAAATTTTCCTCCGCTTTCACTTCCAACGGAATAATCGAAGTTCTTCCCTGTAATAGGAAATCAATTTCACCACTGGAATTTGCAGTCGAATAGTAATACGGTTCTATATGATCCAGTGCGATCAGCTGCTGTAAAACATACTGCTCCGTTAACGCACCTTTAAACTCTGTAAATATACGGTTTCCATCGATAATTACCTGCGCATCCATATCCGTCATCGCCATCAAAAGCCCCACATCCAGAAGATATATTTTGAACACATCCAAATCCAGATATGCCTTCAGTGGCAGCGCAGCTTTCCCTGCTCTTTGTACCTTATGAATCAATCCACAATCTAAAAGCCATTGTATTGCCAGCTCAAAATCTTTTGCCCTTGATCCTTTTCTCACCTGTCCATAGATATATTTTTTATTTTCCTTCGCCAGCTGCATCGGAATCGAATTCCATACAAGATTCAGTCTTGGAACCAATGAAGTCTCGGCGTGTTTTGAAAAATCCTGTTGATAATAATTCAACAGATTCTTCTGTATCTCTCTGACCTGATTAAAATCCTTCGTTTCTACATACGTCTGTACTACTTCCGGCATGCCACCTACATAATAATATTCGCGTAACCGGTCTATATATTTAGATTTGAATGTTGTCACCATATCGGTATCCGTTCCCTGAAGAATATTTACGAAGCGTTCCTCTCCTAATGCGCACAAAAATTCCTGAAATGTCAATGGATAAAGATCCATAAAATCTACCTTTCCAACCGGAAAAGAAGTTCCTTTATGCAATGCCACACCCAAAAGAGAACCTGCTGCCACAATTGCATATTCAGGAGCATTTTCGCAAAAATATTTCAGAGAAGACAATGCTTTCGGGACTTCCTGTACTTCATCAAATATCAGCAATGTGTCTTTCACATCAATAGAAATTCCTGTTTCTGCACTGATTGCCAGTATGATTCTTTCTATATTAATTTCACCATCAAATACCTGCTGCATTCTTGTGTTACTGTCGAAGTTTACATAAGCAACTTTTTCAAAACATGTCCTTCCAAATTCTTTCATTAGCCATGTTTTTCCTACCTGTCTGGCTCCACGGATGATCAAAGGTTTCCTGTTTGCTTTTTTCTTCCACTCTTTTAATTTTTCTAATGCAAAGCGCTTCATCTGGCATCCTCCTTGCTTTATGATCTATGATTCTATAAACATTATATCCTGTTTATTTTTATTTTATCACTAAAAAATGTGTGGTTCAATATTTTTAAGGACGTATTTTTGTATAGATAAAACATTTTTAAGGACGTATTTTTGTATTTTACATACATTTTCAAGGATGTAACAGGTTGAATAATCTATTTTTAAAATTGCATATTCACCTGCAAAATGTTATACTCGGATAAGAAATGTTAATGAAAAGAGGTTTGATTATGAGAGCATATGAACGACTTTTAAATTATGTAGTAGTCCGTACCCCAAGTGATGAACACAGTACGACTTCTCCTTCTTCCCAGTGTCAGTTCGACCTGGCACGTATTCTGGCAGATGAGATGACTGCCCTCGGGATTTCTGACGTAAGTCTGGACGAATTCTGCTATGTATATGGAAAGCTTCCTGCCACACCGGGATATGAGAATAAGCCATCTATCGGATTTATCGCACACATGGATACCGTTTCCGATTACTGTGACCATGACATCATCCCGGTCGTACACAAGAATTACGATGGCGGTGATCTGCCACTTGGCACAAGTGGACGTACCCTTACCGTAAAAGATTTCCCGCATCTTCCATCTCTTGCCGGACGCACCCTGATCACAACAGACGGTACAACCGTTCTTGGTGCCGATGATAAAGCCGGAGTTGCCGAGATCATGACCATGGCTGAAGCACTGATCAAAGAAAATATTCCGCACGGACCGATCTCAATCGCTTTTACACCAGATGAAGAAGTCGGTGGTGGAACTGATCATTTTAATGTAGAAAAATTTGGTGCACATTTTGCCTACACTCTGGATGGCGATACCGAAGGCGAAATTCAGTATGAAAACTTCAATGCATGCAAGGCAGATTTTGAAATAACAGGATTTGCTGTGCATCCGGGTTCCAGCAAGGATACGATGATCAATGCGTGCCTGGTTGCTGCTGAAATTAATAATATGCTTCCAGGACTTGAAATTCCTCGTGAAACGGAGGATTATGAAGGATTCTACCATCTGACCGGTATGAGTGGAGATGTGGCAAAAGCAGAGCTTCATTATATTGTAAGAGATCATGACAAGAATCTGTTTGAAGCCAGAAAGGAAACTCTTCGCCATATTGAGAAGAACCTCAATGAAAAATGGGGAGAAGGCACTGTAAAGCTTACGATTACTGACCAGTACCAGAATATGGCTGAGATTATTGCCGGATGCATGCATCTGATTGAGAATGCAAAGAAAGCCTGTGAAAATGCGGGTGTTGCACCGCTTGTGCTTCCGATCCGTGGCGGAACAGACGGATGCCAGCTCAGCTTTATGGGACTTCCTTGCCCGAACCTGGGAACAGGGGGACATGCATTCCATGGACCATATGAACACATCACGGCGGAGGGAATGGACAAGGCTGTGGATATTGTGGTTGAGCTTGTGAAATTATACGCGGAGATGTAAAAGGTTGTCTGACGGACAGATTGGACAGTTTGTGACTCTTTACAAGTAAACAAATATTTTAAGCAAAACCGGAGTTGCCACATATCACTAAAATCCATGCGACAACTCCGGTTTCTTAAATTTGAAAATATTCTTTTACCTGTCCAAGTATAATCCCCATCAGCTTTGTCCTTGCTTCTACGCTCGCCCATGCTACATGTGGTGTAATCAGCAGTTTTTTGCTGTCTTTTATTTTTCGCAGCGGATTCGTCTCACTCATCGGCTCCTGGCAAAGTACGTCAAGTCCGGCTGCAGCTATTTCGTCATTTTCCAATGCCTCATACAGATCCTGCTCGACTACGATCGGACCACGTCCGAGATTCAGGAAAATACAGGTTTTTTTCATTTTTGAAAAAGCTGCTTTATCCATTAAGCCCTCTGTATGCTCATTTAACGGTGCATGAACGGATATGATGTCAGATTTCGCAAGCAACGTATCCAGATCTACCTGTTCGTAACCTCCCTGCGCCGGACGCCCTGATGCAGAGTAATAAATAATCTGTGCTCCGAATGCTTTTGCGATATCCGCAACTCTCCGGCCAATTGTTCCCAGACCTATGATTCCCCACGTTTTGCCACTGATCTCCGTGAAATGCTCTGCAAAATGCGTAAATATTGTATCATTAATGTACCGCTCTTCTTTCACATAATCATCGTAATAACGCATCTTTTCCAGCAGATAGAGAAGCATTGCAAAAGTGTGCTGTGCCACCGTTTCTGTCGAATAGCCGGCTACATTTCTCCATGCAACTCCTCTTTTTTCCAGATATTCTTTATCCAGATTGTTGGTCCCCGTTGCCGTCACACATACCAGCTTTAACTTCTCTGCTTTTCCAATCGTCTGCTCATTGACCTGTACTTTATTCAAAATGATCACATCTGCATCCTGAACTCTTTCCGGTACTTCTTCTGATGTAGAAAAATCGTATTTTACGACTTCACCAAGCCTGTCAAATCCAGAAAGATCAATATCTTCTCCAATTGTTTTTACATCCAAAAAAACTATTTTCATAATCTGTCCCTCACTTTATCACTGTAATTTGCAACTTTTCCTGTTCATTATCATAACAAATTTATTTTACGGATACAACCCAAACAACCGTTGACATCCTTATCCTATGGCGCGTATACTAAAGAAATGAAGAGCATTTGCGATTATATCCAGATATAATTAGCAGATGTTTTTTTTGGTCTTTCTGGCAAGCCTTTGCTTTTTATAAATCACATTTCATCAACATCAAGGAGGATACTATCATGAATCAGAACAAAGTTTTGGAACTTACAAAAGATATCGCAACTGATATTATCGGAGGAATCCTGATCGCTGTCGGTGTCTATAATTTTGCTGCCGCCGCAAAGTTTCCGATGGCAGGGGTAAACGGAATCGCCCTGATCTTTTACCAGTTGTTCGGACTGCCAATCGGTACTGTTGCCCTGATCCTTAACATCCCGATCGCCATCTGTTGTTTCCGGCTTCTTGGCCGCAGATTTTTCCTGAATTCAGTCCGGACAATCATCATTACTTCCATAATCATAGACGTGATCGCACCGCTATTCCCGGTTTATCAGGGTGACAGACTTCTTTCTGCCATCTGCTGCGGTGTCCTTTCCGGACTTGGTTATGCAATGATCTATATGCGGGATTCTTCAACCGGAGGCTCTGACTTTATCATGATGTCGATCAAAGCACTGAACCCACACCTTTCCCTTGGAAATATTGCATTTGCACTGGATGCAGTAATTGTGATCCTTGGAACCGTAATTGTATCCCATGACGTGGACAGCCTGATCTACGGTCTGATCGTCAGCTATCTGCTCTCTCTTGTTATGGATAAAGTTATGTACGGAATTGATGAAGGAAAGCTTGCCCTAATCGTAACCGATCCTGAGCACAGCACTGAAATCTGCTTCAAGATCGATGAGGTTCTCGGACGCGGCTCTACAATTTTAAATGGTATGGGAAGCTATTCCAAAGATGATAAGCACATCGTAATGTGCGCCTGCAACAATAAGCAGATGTACGGAATACGCAAACTGATCAAAACGATTGATCCAAAATCCTTCCTTGTAATCATGGAATCGAATGATGTAGTGGGTGAAGGATTTAAAGATGAGTAAATAGCAGTCAGCATTTCCAGACAGCTAAGCAACTCACCAGTATCACTTGTTGGACACTTTGCTTCAAAAAATAGAATTCCTGATAATAAAAACCGGTGGCTCATGTCTTTTTACACAAGCCACCGGTTTTTCTATAATCTGCCAGGCCAATACTTCGCTTTTATACACACTCTGATTCTCTGCCCTTTTTCTAAGTCCGGCTCTTCCTATGAATTCAGATCTTCTGTGATTGATTTAAGGTTCATGAAGTTTGTCAGATAATCTGCTGTACCAGTCTTCGCATCTGTTCCGGACATATTAAATCCACCAAATGGATGCTGAAGTACAACTGCTGCTGTAGATTTTCTGTTAAAGTATAAGTTACCTACCTGGAATTCTACTTTTGCTCTCTGGATATTTTCACGTGTCTCACTGTATACAGATCCTGTAAGACCATATTCTGTCTGGTTTGCTACATCAAGTGCTTCATCAAAAGAATCTACTTTGATAACAGCAAGGACTGGTCCAAAGATTTCTTCATTGGCGATTCTTGCATCTCTCTTGATATCGCGGATTACAGTAGGATCGATATAATATCCTTCTGCGTCACTGTATGTACCACCGAATACAACATTTCCTTCTTTACGTCCGATCTCGATATAATTTGTAATACTGTTATAAGCGCCCTGGTTGATAACCGGTCCCATCGCTGCATTGCTTTCGCCTGATCCCTGGTTTGCCTTCAGTTCTGCTGCGCATTTTACAACTTCATCTACAAACTCATCATATACATCTGCCAGAACAATTGCTCTTGAGCATGCAGAGCATTTCTGTCCCTGGAATGTAAATGCAGAGCTTGCAACTCCGTTTGCTGCTTTCTTGATGTCTGCTGTTGAATCTACGATAATTGCATTCTTTCCACCCATCTCAGCTACAACACGTTTGATCCATCTCTGTCCGTCAGCGATCTTGGCTGCATGTTCATTGATTCTGCATCCAACTGCTTTTGATCCTGTGAAGTTTACAAATCTTGTAAGCGGATGTTCTACGATGAAGTCACCAATCTCTGATCCTGATCCAGGAATGTAACTTACTACGTCAGCCGGAATACCAGCTTTCTGGCAGAGTTCTACGAATTTGTATGCAACGATCGGAGCGTCTGAAGATGGTTTACAGCAGATCGTGTTACCTGTAACAACTGCAGATACGATCATTCCACCAAACAGTGAGAGTGGGAAGTTCCATGGAGAAACAGCCACACCTACACCGATCGGGATGTAAACGCATTTTGTAAGTTCATCTGTCGGAACCAGTTCTTTTCCTTTTCCCAGATCCTGGATATGCATTACATAAGAATTGATAAAGTCAAGCTGTTCGCAAAGTTCTCCGTCAGCTTCTCCCCAGTTCTTTCCACTTTCAAGGACGTTCCATGCATCCATGATAAAACGGTTCTCGATCAGAAGTGCTGCAAGTCTTCTTAATACACGTACTCTTTCTTCTACAGATGTAAGGCTCCATTTTTTGAATGCTTCGTAAGATGCCTTGATTGCCTCGTCAGCCTGTTCTTTGCTGCATGAGCATGCATATCCGAGTACTTCCTTTGTAGCCGGTGATACAGAAGCGATCTTCTTTTCTGTCTCAACTTTCTTTCCACCGATGATCAGCGGGTAAACAGCACCTGCTTCTGCATGAGCCTGTTTGAATGCTTCTTCTATTTTCTTTTTATTTTCTTCCAATGTGAAATCAACTTCTACTGCGTTTTTAAATCCTGTAAGCATGTACTTATGTCCTCCTTGAACTATGGTCTATAAATTGTTTATTATTGTAACAGCAAATTTTCCTCACGTCAATATGTTAAAGTAAAAAAATGTATTTTCGTATACAATTATACCGTTTATATTTTAACAAACAATTTTCATGTTTTCGTTCTATTGACATTTTATCTCAATGGATATAAGATATTATCTAAATGGTTCTTTTTAGAACTTTTTTATTAAAAAAACGGAGGTGTATAGATGAACATTACATATCTGCTTGAATTAATGCAGCGAATTGGGAAAATGCATGAACAGATGTTGAAAGAATTATGCCGCCAGTATGATCTCTCGCTGATCGAGGCTAAGATCATTGCTTTCTTACATAATAACCCAACAAAAGATACCGCAGGTGATATCGCCGAGCTCCGGATGCTTTCAAAAGGGAATGTATCCCAGGCAGTTGATCTTTTGTGTCAGAAGGGGTTCCTTTCAAAAACAGCAGACCAGACAGACCGCAGGAAAACGCATCTTTCCCTGCTGCCATCATGTGAAAATGTTACCGAAGCAATCGACACATTCCAGTCTGCTTTTTACCACAATCTGTTTGACGGATTTTCGTTAGAAGAATTCCAGATGTTCGCCTCGCTGAATGAACGTCTGGCATCCAACGTAGCAACTATTTATCACAAAGGAGATTATTAGACATGAACAAAGACAAAGATTTTCTGGGTACTGAACCCGTCGGAAAGCTGATGTTCCGGCTTGCGATTCCGACGATCACCGCACAGCTCATCAATATGCTGTACAACATTATTGACCGTATTTACATCGGACACATTCCTGGTGATGGTGCACTTGCCCTTACCGGAGTTGGCGTATGTATGCCACTGATTATGATCATTTCCGCTTTTGCAGCACTGGTTGGAGGCGGTGGTGCGCCGCGTGCTTCGATTTCAATGGGAAAAAATGATCTTAATACTGCTGAACATATTCTGGGCAACTGTTTTTTCCTGCAGATTCTGATTTCTATAATCCTGACAGTCATCCTGCTATTTGGTAACCGTACTTTCCTTCTTGCCTTCGGTGCCAGTGAAAATACGATCGAATACGCTGTAAATTATATGAATATTTACGCTGTCGGCACTATTTTCGTCCAGCTTACCCTTGGCATGAATATGTTTATCACCACACAGGGCTTTGCCAAAACAGGTATGCTCTCTGTTCTGATCGGAGCAGTGATGAACATTGTGCTGGATCCGCTGTTTATCTTTGCATTCCATCTGGGAGTCAGAGGTGCTGCTCTTGCCACAATTCTGTCACAGGCAGTTTCCTGCATCTGGGTTCTTTCTTTCCTGTGCGGCAAAAAGACGATCCTGCACATCCGGAAAAAGAATCTCATCCTGAAACCGGAGATTATTCTTCCTTGTGTCGCTCTCGGGATTGCCACATTTATCATGCAGGCAAGTGAGAGTATCATCTCCGTATGCTTCAACTCTTCTCTGCTGAAATACGGAGGAGATATCGCAGTTGGTGCCATGACGATTCTTACCAGTGTCATGCAGTTCGCAATGCTGCCGCTGCAGGGGCTGGGACAGGGTGCGCAACCAGTCCTGAGCTATAATTACGGTGCAAAAAACGGAGATCGTGTTAAAAAAGCTTTCAGACTTCTTTTAACAGCAAGCCTCTGTTATTCCACACTTCTGTGGACATTTATTATGCTCTTCCCGCAGGTGTTTGCAAAAATGTTTACTTCAGATTCTGCACTGCTTGGTTTTACTAAATCAGCGCTCCGGATTTACTGTGCCTGCCTGCTGCTTTTCGGAATCCAGATCGCATGCCAGATGGCATTTACATCATTCGGAAAGGCAAAGGCTTCGATTGCTGTCGCTGTTACACGTAAATTTATCCTGTTGCTGCCACTGATCTATCTGCTGCCGCATATTCTGACCGGGAACAAGACCAGTGCAGTCTATATGGCTGAACCGATTGCAGACTTCCTGGCGGTATCCTTCACGACGGTTTTGTTTACGTTTCAGTTCAGGAAGGTGTTGAAAGAACTTGAGGGGTAGTCGCAAGAGGGCATAAAAAATAATCCCTGGTAGCTGCTAAGTTGCACGAACCATTCCAACGAGCCTTTGAAAGCATCAATTGTGTCAGCAATGGCTTCCACAATTGATTAAGTCTCGTTTCCATCGTGCAAAGACGCATCTACCAGGGATTATTTTTTATTTACGTTGTTGACTAAGTTTTACTTCTTTGACTGGGTATTGAACCGAAGTCGTAAATCATTGTTTTATATTTTCAAATGGATTTACGCTTTACCTCAATTAGGCTTCCTGTCCATCGGCGATTTTGGATGTTTCTTTTTCCGGGAATAATAGACCAAAAATCTTTCTTACTAATGGACCGGCGAAGCAGAGCTGCCAGAAGAATGCCATCGGGAAGTTGATTGCAGTGGTCTGGAGCCAGACGGCTACGAACTGGGTTCCGGCATTCTTGAAGAGCAGGGTTGCTGCGAGGCTCATAAGCGGGCACATTCCGATGATGGATACTACGGAAATAGCGATCACCAGGTGAAAGGCATTATCTCTTTCCAGATTGACAATGGAAAATGCTTTTTTCTTTGCAAATGGTCCAATCAGGAAGAAATCAAGGATGAATGCAATTGGTCCCATGATGACCAGCTCGTGGAATGCATTTAAAAATACCTGGTTGTTCATTCCTCCTACGTTGAGAGCAATGTTATAACAGATCATGGTATAAACCATCGCGAACACCATGATAATTGTGAAAATAACGTCTTGAAATTTGTTTTTTGGCATAAAAATATCCTCCTTCATAATAAGCGTAACAGAAAATGTGTTGTTCGTTCATCATTCCGGAGGAATGTATCGTTTCCAATATAACCAAGATTCTATTCTTTTTTTCTGCATGGCATATGCCAGACGATGCCACATCAGCAAGACTTATAATACCTCAAATCTTAAAAAATAATCAAGTATTTTTTCAAATACATTGAATTATTTTTATCTCTTTTTTCCAAATAAAGAACTCCATACCGTCAGGATCGCTCCTGCAAAAAGAGCCAGATCCGAGAGATTAAAAGTGATATCTGAGAGTTTCCTGTTCTTTGTTTTCAGAGACAGATAATCGACCACATAACCTCTTTTGAAACGGTCATAAGTATTACCAACTGCTCCGCCCAGCATCAGCGATGTTCCAAACTTTGTCAGTTTGCGTCCCGGTTCTTTCCAAAGAAGCTGATCCCAGAAAAACAGGATTCCAAGTGCTGCCGCCGACATGCCTTTTACCACCTTTGGTCTGGAATCCAGACGATTCATCATCAGACCTTTGTTGTGGACTTTGCGGTAGATTCCTTTTCCCTTCCAAATCCGGCGTTCTTCCCCGTCTCTTACATTTTCTTCAGTATATTTTTTAATTCCAAGATCGGCCCCGGCAACAAAAGCTCCGGTTAAAATGCTCAGGATTTCCATAATTATTCTCCTTTGATGCGCGCGATTTCCTGCTCGCATATCTCTGTCTGTTCTTCACGCTTTTCGATTGCTTCGCAGAACGCGATAAAATCGGTATCTACCACTTCTCCCTGTTTGAAACGCTCATATACCAATCGTCCGATCTCTGTCATATCCCGCTCGCTGTCTCGCTTCAGACCATAGATCTCATTTTTCTTTTTCTGGATATCGATCGTATCTCCTGCCTTCTTTCCAAGGTCATCCACGGTATCTGAAATCCGCTTTCCTATTATATCAAAAAAATCACTCATTTACTTTTTCCCCTTTCGCATCTGCGTATTTTTCAGAACCGCCTGATCTGCTCAAAAGTACGGTAAAGGTTCAATGCTCCATATCCCCATTCCTGGTTCGGATAACTCATGTCTGTCTTCCGTGAAGCTCCCAGTATCAGCAGATTCTTCATCTGTGATGCATCCAGATCCACTCCCTGCCTATCCAGCCACTCCATAAAAAGTGCCAGTGCTCCGGAAGTGATCCCAACTGCTATACTGGAACCAGATCTTGCAATAAACTGCCCCCTTAAATTGATCCCTGTCACATTGATCCCCGGCGCAGCAAAATCCGGTTTGATTCTGTTATCTCTAGTATAACCTCTTCCCGAACTGACTGCAATGCTATTTTCCTTTCCATTATAATACGCTGCACAGACCACCGCCCCGGTATCCCCTGGTTCCATCACCGTATATTCCGGATTTGCACGGATAAAATAGACATTTCCCGTCAGAAACTCTTCCATTGGAAGCCAGATATGAAAGATTCCATTCCCCAGTTCCAGTGTTTCCGGTATAATCTTCCAAATTCCGCTTCCCGGTCTGTCAAACTGAAAAAATACCAGCTGCGCCCCGGTCGTCTCTACCAGAACCCGGTAATTTAATATCACCCTGGTCTGCTCGAATACAAACACATACTCTCCTATTCCCCGTCTGAGCGGGACCGGTCCTACTGTCTGTCCTGTTGGAGATGCGATAGAAAGTGCCAGAAGATTCGGAAGTTCTGTCCATAGTTCCATCACAAAACCTCTGGTATTATTCCCTACGTTGATCTCGACCGGCAGATTATTTTCCTGTTCCAGAATTCCCAGATAATGATGCCTTTTATCTGCCTCGTTGCCACTTCCGGTCACAATCCCGATTCCTTCGCTCGCCGCCACATTTTGCAGATACTCTGACAGAATTGAATATCCTCCATGTCCTCCAAAGCTTGTTCCAACTGCCAGACAGATCACCAATGGTCTTTTCAGCTCTTCTTGTACCTTCTGCAGATAAAAAACCGCCGCTACCAGATCATTTTCCTGATAGCATCCGGCATCCCAGTCTACAAAATAGTACTCCCGTAAGTATTCTTTTGCCTGTTTCAGCTTCACGATCACCATCTCCGCCTCCGGCGCTGCCCCGATAAACAAATTCTCCGGACTTGCCCCTCCGCATGCCACACTTGCAACAAAAGTGCCATGTCCGTCCGTATCAAATGACGGAACGGTTTCCTTTGGATTCTCACTCAGGATCGCCTGATTGATTTGTTCCTTCGTATATTCACTCCCATATCCGATTTCCCGGGGCGCTGTTCCACTTTGTTCTTCCTGATCCCAGATTCGCCGGATCCTGGTCGAACCATCCAGATTCCGGAAAATGGGATCCAGATAGTTGATCCCAGTATCAATGATCCCAACCAGAACTCCTTCACCGCTCAGTTCCAGACCAGGCAGATTCTGAACCGCAGCAATTCCCGCCTGCTGGATCGCTGCCATATCCAGTGTTGTATAACACTTCGGAACCATTGTATAAGGATAATCGGCAAGTGACTTTTTTCTGTCTTCACTCTGGTCAATATAAAGAAGCTCAAAACCGTATTTCAACGGTATCCGGCATCCGTTTTCCAAAGGAAAGTTTTCCCCGAGAGCACCGGTATCCCTCATCATAAAATCCCTGTATTCTTCCGACAGGATCTTTTCTTTACATTCTTCCTGTGGCATAAAAATCCCTCATATACTTTCTTTTGGAAAATATATGAGGGATTTTTCTTTCTTATACTACGATACTGGACGGTTACGCATTTTGCACTCCATACCCATTCTTTATTCGGTACGCTTCTTTTCAATATCCTCGTAGAAGGAAGTCACTTCTTTTCCTTTTTCCAGGGTACTTACATTCGGACCGCTCTTGAATACGATCTTCAGCAGAATTGGTGTGATGATCGTTGTTATCACTACCACGATGATAACCGGTCCGAGGAAATTGCCGCCCATCATACCGAGTGCTTCTCCCTTGCTGGCAACGATCAGCGCAACCTCACCACGGGAGATCATTCCGACACCGATTCGTGCACACTGATAATTCTTATATCCACACATCTTCGCACCAAGGGCGCAGCCAACGATCTTTGTCAGGATCGCAACAATGGTAAGAATCACTGCAAAGCCTACAATTGCAGTACTCATCTTCGGAAGTTCTACCTTCAGTCCGATACTTGCGAAAAATACCGGTGAAAGCAGCATATAAGACATGGTATCAAATTTCTTCAGCACGAAATCAGATTTACTTGTATTGGAAATGATCAGCCCGGCGATAAATGCACCGGTGATATCTGCAACACCGAAGAATTTCTCTGCCACATAAGCCATCAGCAGACAGAATACAAATGCCATGATCGCATGACGTCTGAGTCCCTTTTCCGCCTGATCTGTCCACTTTTTAAATACCTTGTAAAAGATAAATCCAATCACACCTGCAAATGCGAAGAATGCAACAATCTTCAGTAATACAACTGAAATCTTTACCGATTCATCTGCCATACTTGTTACCAGTGTCAGTGCAATGATACCAAGCACGTCATCAATGATCGCAGCTCCAAGAATCGCATTTCCGGATTTGGTTTTTAATTTACCAAGTTCTTTTAATGTCTCTACCGTAATACTTACGGAAGTTGCTGTCAGGATAACACCGATAAAGATATTCTGCAGAAATACGCTGCAGGATGCATCGGATGCGATCACATCCGGACGGTTAAAGAACATTGCAGTCGCATAACCGCCGATCAGTGGAACGATAACACCTATCAGTGCAATAACGAAGGATGCTTTTCCGCTTGCCTTCAATTCCTGTATATCAGTTTCCAGACCTGCACAGAACATCAGCACGATAACACCGATCTCTGCAACGTTATGTATAAAGCTTGTCTCTGTCAGGACCCCAAGCATCGCCGGTCCGAGAAGAACTCCTGCAAGAAGTGCTCCTACAACCTGTGGCATCTGTACCTTTCTGGTCGCAAGCCCAAGTGCTTTGGTACAAAGTAAAATAATTGCAAGATCCAGTAAATACTTATAAGTCTCCATTCTCTCTCACTCCTGTTTATATCTTGTATTTTTTAGACACATTGTCTAATGTACACCTTTTAATACAATTTTTCAACAAAAAAATACCCGTAAATTTTAAATTTACGGATATTTTCCATTCTATTTTTGTATGACCGTCATGTTTTTTTGATATATGAAGGTCATTGTTATACTTAGTGATGCTCAAGCCTTGGTACGGACTGGCTTCTCAACTCGATCAGCGGTCCTCCGGTTCCTTCGATATATGCCTCCGTGATCGTCACTTCCCCGATGCTGTCATCCTTCGGAATCTCATACATGATATCCAGCATGAATTCTTCAATAATCGCGCGCAGTGCACGGGCTCCTGTATCCTTCTTCATTGCCTTTCTTGCGATCGCATGAAGTGCACCATCATCGAATTTCAGATTGACCTCATCCAGCGCCAGAAGCTTCTGATACTGCTTGAGAATCGCATTTTTCGGCTCTTTTAATATCTGAACCATCATCTCTTCATCCAGTCCCTGAAGGGTAAATACGATCGGCAGACGTCCCAGAAATTCCGGAATCATTCCGAAGTTACGCAGATCTTCTGTCGTCACCTTCTCCAGTATTTTCTTATCATGATCATATTTGTCTTTCAGATCTGCTCCAAATCCGATAGAAGAATTCTTCATCAGTCTTTCCTTGATGATCTGCTCAAGATCCGGGAACGCACCACCACAGATAAAAAGGATATTCTTTGTATTGACTGTAGTGAGCGGAACCATCGCATTCTTACTGTTGGCTCCCACCGGCACTTCCACTTCGCTGCCTTCTAACAGCTTTAACATTCCCTGCTGTACAGATTCTCCGCTGACATCTCTCTGGCTGGTATTCTTCTTCTTCGCAATCTTGTCGATCTCATCGATAAAGATAATTCCCTGTTCCGCCTTATCTACGTCGTTATCCGCAGCTGCAAGAAGCTTCGATACTACACTTTCAATATCATCCCCTATGTAGCCGGCCTCGGTAAGCGAGGTCGCATCTGTAATTGCAAGCGGCACATCCAGAAGTTTTGCCAGTGTCTTTACCAGATATGTCTTTCCAGATCCGGTAGGTCCGATCATCAGCATATTGGATTTCTCGATTTCAATCTCATCCATTGTATCCGTTGCCACTCTTTTATAATGATTGTATACAGCAACCGACATTACCTTCTTGGCGTATTCCTGTCCTACTACATATTCATCCAGTTTCGCTTTGATCTTATGCGGAGCAGGAATATCCTTGATATTCAGGATCGGTTCTTTTTCTTCTTCCGGCTTTTTCTTTTTCACACGCTGGCTCTTCGGGATCTGTGCATCCATGTCTCCAAATCCCATCATCGGTCCCATGTTCATAAACTGGCTGTAATCCATCCCGCCAAAATTCATATTGTTCATTGCATCAAAGCTTTTTTGCATACAGTCCGGACACACGCAGATATTGTTCGGAAGATCGATCATCTTTCCGGTCACACTCTCCGGTCTGTGACAGATGAAACAGACCTTTTCATAGCGGTCTTCGTTATTTTCTTTTTTGTCTGTATTTTCTACCTCACCGGTTACTTTCTCAACTGTCTTGTCCTTCTGGTCATTTTCTGCCATTGGCTGGTCCTCCTTTTTTCGGTCGTATTCAGGCAGATTCCTCTGTCCTTCTTATTCGATTTCCACCCCTGCAAGTTCTATAAACTCTTCCTCTGAAATGATCGGCACTCCAAGTTCTTTCGCCTTTCTGTTCTTGGAAGAAGCAGACTCTACATCATTGTTGATCAGATAATTTGTCTTCTTCGTTACAGATCCGGTCACTTTTCCACCCATCTTCTCAACCAGTTCTTTTACCTCATTCCGGTTTGCAAAATGATTCACGCTGCCAGTGACAACGAAACTCATACCTGCAAATTTCTGTTCTTCTGCCATCTCTTCCTGCTGGATCTCCAGTTCTCCGAGAAGGAGCTTAAATTCCTTTTTTCTTTTCTCTGATACAAAATATTTTACAAATGCCGCCGCAAGCACCGGACCTACCCCCTGGATATCACTCAGTTCTTCTTCAGATGCTCCTGTCATTTTTTCCACATCATTTTTAAAATGGCGGCAGATCAGTTTTGCATTTGCGAGACCGATCCCTGCAATCCCAAGTCCATATACCACTTTAGCAAGTGTTGTGCTTCTCGCCTTATCCACGCTTGCGATCAGGTTCGCATAAGATTTTTCTCCAAAACCTTCCATCGTCTGAATTTCTTCCTGATAGACATCCAGATGAAAGATATCTCTGTATTTGTGAATGAATCCTCTCGCAATAAATTTCTCCAGTGTCGCCTCAGAAAGCCCGTCAATATTAAGTGCATCCCTGCTGACAAACAAGGCAAAGGATTTGATTCTTTTTGCCTGACACATCGGATTTGTGCAATACAACGACTTTGCATCATTCATCTGACGGATCTCCGTAGCTCCACCACAAACCGGACAGACTTTCGGGATCTCAATATTGTCACTGCCGGTCAGATTCTTCGCGATCTGTGGAATGATCATATTCGCCTTATAAACTTCGATCGTATCCCCGATTCCCAGATGCAGCTCCTCCATAATACTTAAATTGTGTACACTTGCACGGCTTACCGTTGTTCCTTCCAGCTCTACCGGTTCAAAGATCGCTACCGGATTAATAAGCCCTGTTCTTGATGGACTCCATTCAATCTCCAGAAGGTGCGTCTCGCGGATCTCATCTGCCCATTTGAAAGCAAAAGAATCACGTGGAAATTTTGCCGTTCTCCCAAGCGACTGCCCATACGCAATGTCGTCATATACAAGAACCAGACCATCTGACGGAAAATCATTTTCTACGATCTTTTCTGCAAAAAATGCAACCTTCTCATCCAGTTCTTCTCTTGTCACCAGATAATGCTCCACCACATCAAA
Source organism: Allocoprococcus similis (assembly GCF_054660775.1). NCBI lineage: Bacteria > Bacillati > Bacillota > Clostridia > Lachnospirales > Lachnospiraceae > Allocoprococcus > Allocoprococcus similis. Next base: position 26,396 of record NZ_BAAHSG010000038.1, on the reverse strand, counting down.
TCCCTGCTGTTCCAGCCAGTCAAGCTGTTCTTTTCTGGAATTGTGGAAATCCACATTTTCTGCACGTACCAGGGTAAATGCATAGAATTTTACGTTTCTCTGTGCCGTGATCTTGTTGTTCAGCTGGCGGACAGAACCACTGCACAGATTCCGTGGATTTTTATATTTTGCATCCACGTCATCAATTTCTTCATTGATCCGCTCAAAATCTTTGTAACCGATCACCGCTTCCCCTCGCAGGATCAGTTCCCCTTTATACGGAATATGAAGCGGCACATTTTTAAATACTTTCGCATTGTTGGTAATGACCTCACCGACTTCCCCATTTCCTCTTGTAACTGCCTTAAAAAGTTCGCCGTCACGATAGGTCAGAACGATCGTCAGACCATCCATCTTCCATGAGATCACAGCCGTCTGGTCTCCAACAAATTCCTTCAGCCTTGCCACTTCTTTTGTCTTGTCAAGAGAAAGCATCGGTGACTCATGACGTTCTTTCGGAAGCTCACTTAATACTTCATATCCTACATTCACCGTCGGACTGGAAGCCATAACGGTTCCCAGCTCTTCTTCCAGACCTTTCAGTTCATCATACAGCGCATCATACTCATAATTGCTCATAATTTCCTGCGCATCCTGATAATAAGCTTTTCCGGCTTTATTCAGAAGCTCTACCAGCTCCTGCATCCTTTTCATCTTATCCATATCCAAATCCACACTTTTAATTATTGTTCCACGGTGTCGGCTCTGACTTTGAATCCCTGATCAGCTCATAGAGTTCATTCAGTTCCTGATCCGTAACCTTCCGGTATTCTCCCGGCTTTAAATTACCAAGTTCGATATTCATGATCCGCACTCTCCGAAGCTCCTTTACCTCGTAGCCAAGTGCCTCACACATCCGGCGGATCTGCCGGTTGAGTCCCTGTGTCAGAATGATCTTAAATTTATATTTTCCAAGCTTTTCTACCTGGCATGGTCTTGTGACAGTATCCAGGATCGGGACACCACCCGCCATCTCCTTGAGAAATTCATCTGTCACCGGCTTATTGACTGTAACTTTATATTCTTTTTCATGTTTATTTGCCGCACGCATCATCCGGTTGATAATGTCACCATTGTTCGTCATCAGAAGCAGCCCTTCCGAATCCTTATCCAGACGTCCTACATAAGTAATCCGTACCGGATAGTTAAGAAAACGTACAATACTGTCTCTCTCCCGTCTTTCCTCAGTACAGACGATTCCACGTGGCTTATTGACCGCAAGCACGATCATCTCTTCCTGTCTGGATACCTGCTTTTTCCCAATCCGCACAACCTGCCACGGCTCAACCTTCATTCCGGTTTCTGCACGCACACCGTCAACTGTCACCTGTCCGGCTGCTATCAGTTTGTCCGCTTCTCTTCTGGAACATACACCAGCTTCACTTAAATATTTGTTCAGCCGGACCGGTCCTTTATTTTCCGTGTCCAGAAACTGCTTTTCTATTTTATTTGCCATGTTTTTCTCCTGTTAATTCTCATCCAGTACCCCCGCCAGCATCCGGTCTTCAAAGAATGTATTGGCATTGTACAGAAACAGAACATCATCAAACTGTTTATCTGACATCACAGAACTTAATTTACCGGTATAATAACGAGGGTCGATCACAACGATCTCCCGGTAATACGGAGCCAGAAGCGGAAGAAAACAGTTTGCATATGAATCTTTGAACACCAGAAGTCTGCGTTTTTCTGTCTGTGTTGACTGAATATCGATCATTGCATGATTTCCACCGAAGAATACGGAATATTGATCTCTCTCATCCAGTTTGGATGAATCATACATAGAAGCACTCTTTTTCTGTTCTTCCACATAATTGACTGCAACCTGTGGTGCATCTGCACTCTTTGGCAGATAAATATAGATCGGTTCCTTATAATCTGTCTCATATCCACTCTTTGCGGATAACGTTCCGTTAAAAGAATCCGATACCGCATAGGCTTTCATCTTAATTTCTTCACTCTTATCCAGTCCAAGCTGCGTCTTTGCTCCCTGGAATGCATACCATGCACCAAGAGAAGTCCAGTGATGATCTGTGTGATAATAAATTGCTTCATCCTTGTGAGCATCCAGTACTTTTTCTGCATCGATCCAGTCATAAGAATCTCCAAGTTCTGCCTTTACACGGCTGATCTGTCTGCTCTGATTAGCAGTCACCGCAAATGCCGGAAGCTTGTCCTCCATGACATTTGCCGCATTCGGGATCAGCATCATATGCATCTTGATATCCGGATAACGCTCTTTAAAATTCTTCATTGCATCCAGATTCTCTTTCAGATCATTTTCATCTGCCACAGCAACATCTTCCATCAGATAATGGTCCTTTCCTTTGAAAACACCACCTTCTTCTGTCCTCCCCGCCACACTGTCCGCAAATGTCTTGAGTCTTACCCAGGTATCTCTTCCTGCAAACTGATCCGATACATACTCCTCGTACTGCTCCATAAACCTTCCGGAAGCAATTCCGGAAAGAGAAATTTCCGGTTTCTGCGCCAGCATACGCATTTCTTTTTCTGACATCTGCCTGTCTTTGTGCATAAGGTTTACCCCGCAGCTGAGAATAAGGGCTCCCAGAAATAAAAACGCACATACCGCCTGGATCTGTTTTTTCCCTCCTGGCAGAAAATACTTTGTTCTGTTTTTTTGTTTATTATTCTTTCTTTCTACCATTGTCTTTCCTTAAAATCTAAAATATAAAAATGGATTGTAACTTTCTGTCACCAGATATGCCACACACAGTACAAACAGTCCTGTCATCAGGCAGCCTGCCAGAACCGTATGCGGTCTTTCCTCGTCAAATACCAGCCGCTTTCCGAGCAGATGCATAAACGGTGTACTTCCTATGATCCCTGCCACCCAGAAGAGCCAGTTTCGCATGATCAGGTACAATGCCTGACTGTCCATAAATCCGGTTGCACCCTGGCCGAACATATTGCCGATCCAGGTAAGTGCGCTTCCAAGTGTCGGGCTGAAGAACAGTACCCAGCCAAGCATGACCAGAATCATTGTGTAAATCGTCTGGACTGCCCCCGGCAGCTTTGCAAGTATTTTTCCTGTAAAATATTTTTCAGTAATGAGGATCACTCCATAGAAGAGCCCCCATGCTACAAAGTTCCAGCTTGCCCCATGCCAGAGACCGGTCAGGAACCATACGATCAGAAGATTCAGTAAATGCCGCGGAACCGTTACCCGGTTTCCTCCAAGTGGAATATATACATACTCGCGGAACCATGATCCCAGCGAAATATGCCATCTTCTCCAGAACTCGGTAACACTTTTGGAAATATACGGATAATTGAAGTTCTGCATAAACTCAAACCCGAACATCTTTCCAAGTCCGACTGCCATGTCCGAATAACCGCTGAAATCGAAATAAATCTGGAAAGTGTATGCAAGACATCCAAGCCATGCAGTCACTACTGACATTCCATCCATCGCCGCGATATTTTCATAAATCGAACCAATCGTATTCGCCAAAAGCACCTTCTTTGCCAGTCCCATCACAAAGAACCATGCACCGTATCCAAACTTCGTCAGTGATTCCTTTCTTTCACGCAGCTGTCGCTCCACATCTGCATACTGTACGATCGGACCTGCGATCAGCTGTGGGAACATTGTAACATAGGTTCCGAAATCAATCAGATTTACCTGTACGTCTACATTTCCTCTATATACATCAATGATGTAAGACAATGTCTGGAAAGTATAGAAGGAAATTCCTATTGGGAGCTCCAGTTTTCTATAGGGAATATAAAACGGAAGGATCGCGTTTAAATTCGTTACGATAAATCCGTAATATTTGAAAAATCCAAGAATAAACAGGTTTACAACGATCGTAAAGATCAGACTGTGAACCTGCGATTTTCTTCCTGCTTTTAATGCAATGTCCATTCCGCAAAAATAATTGAACAGAATGGAAATCAGCATCAGGAAGATATAGACCGGCTCTCCCCACGCATAAAATATGAGGGAAGCGATCAAAAGTACCACATTTTTTACCTTACGCGGCACCAAATAATATACCAACAGTGTAATTGGCAAAAATGTAAACAAAAATACCAGACTACTAAATAACATAACTTTTTCGTTTCCTTTTATCTACTTCAGGCTCTTTGTAAACGCCTTTTCTACAGTTTCAGCTTTTGGTGAAATAACAAAAAGCACGTATGTACCTTTCGTCTTAATGATCGAAGCATCCAGAAGCTTTACCTGCTCGGCCCCATATCCTTCAAAATTATCGAGCTGTGTCTTTTTTCGCTGTTCTGCGGCTTCCTCAACTGCCTCCGCCTCATTCTCGTCCTTTGTTTTCACCAGAAGGAGCTCGTTGACTCCCATTGTTTCATTCGTATAATACAGTGTTATATCTTCATAATCCTTCGGATTGATCCCATAGAATCTCTTGATCTCCTGGGTTCCGGCAAGTGTCATGTTCTTATCATCTGCCGCATCCACAACCGCTTTCTGTACATCTGCAAACGGTGTATCGCTGTCTCCCTTAGACTGAAAGATCAGACCGATATAGATAAGCAAAATAATTACCATCCCAGCTCTGATATTACGCAGAACTGTAAATTCCCCTTTTTTCTTTGTCATATTCCGGCCACCTCCGCCATATGTTCTGCCCAGATTGGATAATACTCCGACTTCATATGCTCGCCATCCTGCTCGTAATACTCATCTTTTACGATCTCTGTATTATCGATAAATGTAATTCCTTCTTCATCGCACAATGCTTTGAGTGCGGTATTATAATCCGGAATCTTGGCATAAACCGGCTCTTCTTCTTCTTTTTGGGCGGAAACAGGAAGAACACAGTTGATGTAGAGCACTGCATCCGGCATCTGCTCACGCACATTTGCAAGTACCGCTTTGTATTTTTCAATAAATGCATCTGTATCTCCATCTGTTCCGGAAATATCATTCAGTCCAAGTGCCAGAAAAAGGACTTCAGGCTTTAACTCTGCAGCTGTCTTGATCAGATCACCGGTCTGTTCAAGGTGCATTCCTTTTTCCGCTACAACCTTAGAAGTATCAAGCACATCATATACGGTAAAACCGGTTGTGATCGAATCTCCGAGAATCACCGCATGCGCAAATTTTTCGGACAACGGACGGTTCTGCCAGTCCTCTGTCGCCTGTTTTTCTTCTTTTTCAATATTTGAAATTTTGGTCTCCACCTCAGATACATCTGCTTTTTCCAGCTTCTTGATTGCTTTTACTCCTGCTGATGTATTCACCTTATCTGTTCCAAGATGCGAAAGACCAATACTTACGATTACAGTCAGTACAACAACCGCTCCTGCAATTTCCATCAGAACTTTTTTTCTTCTTTCTTCTGCCTGATGTTCTTTCTCCATCGTTCTTTTCTTCATGCTATGCATCCTATCTTTTATTAAAATATGAGTTTCATTTTCATTGAATCATGTGATAAATACTCTAACTTATTCATTTTACTTTCTTCTATTATAAAAGTCAAATCTTTAATAATGCCAAAATCACCAAATGTGCAGGGTAAAACACGTAAAAAAAATACTTTTTCACAAGAAAATGTTTCTGTGATTTTTTTCCGTTATAAAATACCAAAACACAGACTCCCGCTGCCAGTACTGCGATCATTGCCCCTGCTCCCGCTGCAATTCCCACAGCTCCCGGAAGTTCTGCTGTCACCGTAATCCCCAGAACAAGTGCCGCAATAAAAAATGCCTTTTTCCGGCGCTCCGGATCCTCTCCTGCCCGGTAAAACCAAAGCGTATACAAGGGAGCCAGAATTGCCCAGTCACAGATACTGCTTACTGCTATAATTCCCAGTACAACCAGACTTTTCTTTCCCGGATCTAATATTTTTTCCTCTGCTATCAGCAGACACAGACACAGACAAAGTGTAAACATCATATTTAAAGTATACCACGGTGCCAGATGATTCCGCGCAAATGCCAGATAATACGGAAGCTGCGAAATGACAGCAAAGATCAGCAGTCTTCCTGCATATTTTTTTACTGACCTTGTATAACGGTATCCTTCAACCAGAAACCAGCACATGACCGGTGCCGTAAAATAACCGATATCCTTTAACGCTTCGCAGGCAAAGGTTCCTGGTTGCAGAAATATATTTGCAACATGATTGAGCAGCATGGTAAACACTGCAATGTATTTGATCTGATCCCGGTTTAATTCTATTTTCATCTTGTTATCCATCCTTTTTCTTTCCCGTATTGTATCAAATTCTTATGCATATCTCAAGATTTATGCTATACTGATACTATTACACTGATGACAGGAGGAAGTCTATGCTTATTTTTTCTCTGGATACAAAAAAATGCATGAATGCACTTTTACTGCATCCTGCATTTGATTCCTTTTTATTTATTGAAGGAGATATCACAACTTTTAATACCTTTCAATTTAACGGACGACTGAAAAAAGATTTCTTCAGTGCTGAAGAAAGAGAAGCTCTGAATGACCGGGAATATGCTCTCTGGAAAGAACTTCGCGAGTTCTGTCTTTCTCTGATCAAAGGAAAGCGTACTCCTCTGGGATTTCATTTTGTTCTTTCTATGTCTGCGCCGAATATTGCACGGCTTCTCGAGCAGGAAAAGCTTTCGTTTGCTCCGGCAGATGTTCAGGGACTGTACCTGAATTTTAAGTATGACGGGACAACGCTTAGTTGTACGACCGGAACGTCTATGAACCTGTTCACGCTGGACAAATCACTGGAGCAGGCATGGGATAAGATGGCGCAGCGGATTTTTGCGAAGTATGAGATTCCGTTTGAGGTTGAGTAAGAGTCCTTTCTCATTCTGTAAGATTGGATGGCCCGAAACCTTTTGGCAGCATTTCTTTCAAGGTATAGATATCATAATGCTCTGCATCTACTGCAAGAATGATCTGAAATGTCTCCGGTTCGCAGAATTCCATCATGACCTGCCTGCATACTCCGCACGGCGGTGCATACTCTGTCACAACACCGTCTTTTCCTCCTACAATACAGATTGCATCAAATTCTTTTACTCCTTCGCTGACTGCCTTGAAAAATGCAGTACGCTCCGCACAGTTTGTCGGTGTATAAGCCGCATTTTCAATATTGCATCCCGTATATATCCGCCCATTCTTTGCAAGCAGCGCAGCTCCTACTTTAAAGTCAGAATAAGGGGTATAAGAATATGCAAGCTGCGAAAGCGCAATCTCTATCATTTTTATTATTTGTTCTTTTTTCATTCTCTTTTTTCCTGCTTTTTCTTACTAAATAAGTTCCTTCAGAATCGAATGCCCGATCGTTCCTTCCGGCATTTTTATACCAAAATTATCTGTGACCGTTGCCCCGATCACTGCAAAGGTATTTCCCTCCGTGATCACGCCACCCTCATCCATCTTTTTGGAATACGCCAAAAACGGTACATATTCCCGTGTATGATCGGTTCCTGTGTAGGTCGGATCGTTTCCATGATCGGCGGTAATAATAAGAAGATCATCCTCCCGCAGATCATCCAGCAAAATTCCAAGATTTTTATCAAATCTCTCAATCTCATGTCCATAGCCAACCGGATCGCGCCGGTGTCCCCACTGTGCATCAAAATCAACCAGATTTACAAAGCACAGTCCGTCAAAATCTTTTTTGCAAATCTCAATGGTCTGCTCCATTCCATGCACGGAGCTGTTGGAATGATACGATTCTGTGATTCCTTCCCCGCAAAAGATATCATGGATCTTTCCGACTGCGATCACATCCTTTCCCGCATCTTTCAGTGCGTCAAGTGCAGTCTTTCCGGTCGGCTCAAGTGCATAATCTCTGCGGTTGCTGGTTCTTTTAAATTCACCCTTTTTCTTTCCTACATACGGTCTTGCAATGACTCGTCCCACGCGCCACTCATCCTTCATCGTGATCTCTCTTGCGATCTCACAACACCGGTACAGATTTGCCAGATCAAATGTCTCTTCATTTCCACATATCTGCAATACAGAATCCGCAGAGGTATAGACGATCATTGCACCTGTTTCGATTTCTTCTTCCCCAAGTTCTTCAATGATCTTTGTTCCGCTCTCACTACGGTTTCCAATCACTTTTTTCCCGCAACGTTTTTCCAGTTCTGCGATCAGTTCCGGTGGAAATCCATGTTCGGTAAAGGTTTTAAATGGTTTTTCTGTATAAATCCCCATCATTTCCCAGTGTCCGGTCATCGTATCTTTTCCGTTACTCGCCTCTTTCAGTCTGGTAATTTTTCCAACCGGATTCTCGATTCCGTACATCTTTCCCCCGGTATGCAGATTCAGCATACCAAGCTTCTGAAGATTTGGAATCTCCAGTGTTCCCATTCTGTCTAAAATATGACCAAATGTATCTACATCCCTGTCACCGAATTTCTCAGAATCAGGCATTGCACCAATTCCGAGCGAATCCAGAACGATCACAAAGATTCGTTTATATATTGTTTCTTTCATTTACCGATCCTCTTTGATTAACTTTCTGATGGCTTCCACTGCCACCTGTACTGCCATGTCTGTATCATGCACTACCGGATTTTCAAGTCCCAGTTTTTCTCTTTCCTGGTTTGCCATTACAAGGAAACACGCACCCACGCGTACATGAAGCTTTGCTGCCACAATGTAAAGTGCCGCCGTCTCCATCTCTGATGCCAGACATCCCAGTTTCTTCCAGGCTTCCCATTTATTGATCAGTTCATAACCTGCCGGCATCAGCTCCGGCTCATGCTGCCCGTAAAATGCATCCTTTGACTGGACAACTCCGGTATGAAATTCACAGTTCTTCTCTTTTGCGGCATGCACCAGGGCATTGGTAACTGTAAGATCTGCCACAGCCGGATACTCAATCGGCGCATATTCTTTGCTTGTGCCTTCCATACGGACTGCCCCGGTTCCAATCACGATATCTCCGCTTTTTACTTCCGGCTGGATTCCACCGCAGGTTCCGATCCGGATAAACGTATCTGCTCCACATCTTGCCAGTTCTTCCATTGCGATCGCCGCCGATGGTCCGCCGATTCCGGTAGATGTGACACTTACCTTTACGCCATCTAAAGTTCCTGTATAAGTGATAAATTCCCGGTTATCTGCAATCATCACCGGATTGTCAAAATACTGTGCAATTTTTTTGCAGCGCTTTGGATCTCCCGGGAGAATGACATAACGACCGACTTCCCCGTTGGCCACCTGAATATGATATTGTCTGCTTATATCCTCTGAATAATTCTTCATCGTATCCACCGCCTCTCTTTTGTTATATTATACTATAAAAAACCGGGAAGTTCACCAACACTTTGTGGAAAGTGTTTCCAAATACAGCAAAAAAAGCCTGACCATTCAGACCTTTTCGCATAAGCGGAAACGGGAATCTGAATGGTTCAGACTTTTCCTGGTATCTACAGCAAAATTACTTTGCCAGTTTCATCATAATTTCATTACTGCGTTTTACAAATTCTGTCATCTCTTCCGGGCTGAGTGGCTTGTGTGCCAGCATTGCCAGGTCATATAACTGATGGCAGAACATCTCTGTATTTTCACCATCTTTATGCTCTACAACATATTCTACCAGCGGATGATTTGCATTCAGGATCAGAGTTGCATTGGTTCCGAACATAGACGGATCCATGCCTGACATTCCGTACATCTTCATCATCTCCTGCATACGGCGGGATTCTTCGGAAAGTGTGATCATAGATGCTACATTTTCATCTTTCATCTTTTCCACTTTTACTTCCAGCTTGTCATTGCCAAGTGCTTTGCGGAAGGTTTCGACCAGACTGTCTGTCTTTTCTTTGAATGCTTCTTTTTCTTCTTCAGATACATCCTCTTTGAAGTGATCGGTCAGATCTGCATCGATTCTCTGGAACTTAATATGTTCGTTCTTCTGCTCCATCTGAGTAATAAATGGAGAATCAATATTATGTGACAGGATCACTGCATCCAGTCCCTCTTTTTTGAACATATTGATGTACTGGCTCTGCTGCTGTTCATCTGTTACATAGTAGATCGTTGTCTTCTCTGCTTCTTTCTTTTCTGCTGACTGCTCTGCATTTTCACCCTCGGTCTTTTCCTCCGGCTCTGCTTTTCCGCCATTTTTTTCGATGCATTCTTTGAGTGTCATATACTTATGATCCAGGTTCTTGAACAGAACATAATCGCTCATCTTCTCGCAGAATTTTTCATCTTTCAGGCAGCCGAATTTGATAAACGGGCTGATGTCATCCCAGTATTTCTCATAGTTTTCTTTATCTGTCTTGCACATTCCGGAAAGCTTGTCAGCAACTTTCTTGGAAATATATTCAGAAATCTTCTGTACGAATCCATCATTCTGCAATGCGCTTCGTGATACGTTAAGCGGCAGATCCGGGCAGTCAATAACTCCCTTTAATACCATCAGGAATTCCGGAATGACTTCTTTGATATTGTCTGCGATAAATACCTGGTTGTTGTACAGTTTGATGGTTCCTTCGATAGAATCATATTCGGTATTGATCTTCGGGAAGTACAGGATACCCTTTAAGTTGAATGGATAATCCATGTTCAGATGGATCCAGAACAGAGGTTCTTTGTAATCCATAAATACTTTCCGGTAGAAATCAATATAGTCTTCTTTGCTGCATTCATTTGGATGTTTGGTCCACAGCGGTGCCGGATCGCTGATGGATACCGGGCGTTTCACGATCTTTGCTTTATCGGAAGCCGGTGAAACTTCAACCATTTCTTTTTCACCGTTCTCATTTTCCTTTTCTTCCATCTTGGCATCTTCGTGGATATGCTCAACAACGGTATCGGTATCTAGGACTTCCTCTTCCGGAATTGTCTCATATTCCGGTTCTGCATTTTCTTTTGACACAAAAATCTCTACCGGCATGAATGAGCAGTATTTCTCAAGGACTTCACGGATTCTGTATTCATTTGAAAATTCTACACAGTCTTCGTTCAGGAATAAGGTGATTTCAGAACCAACTTCCTCTTTATCCCCTTCTTCCATCTCATACTCTGTACCGCCTTCACTTACCCAGTGTACCGGTTTGGCACCCTCTTTATAAGAAAGGGTATCAATATGAACTTCATCAGCTACCATGAATGCAGAGTAGAATCCAAGACCAAAGTGTCCGATCATATCGTCCTCTGTTGTCTTATCTTTGTATTTATTCAGAAATTCGGTTGCTCCTGAAAATGCGATCTGTGTGATATATTCTTCTACTTCATCAGCAGTCATACCAAGACCATTATCGATGAATTTCAAAGTCTTCTCTTCCGGGTTTACAATAACCTGGATCTTTCCTTTATAACCATCCGGAAGTGTATATTCTCCCATCATATCCAGCTTCTTTAATTTTGTGATCGCGTCGCATCCATTGGAAACAAGCTCTCTTGCGAAAATATCATGATCGGAATATACCCATTTCTTGATAATCGGGAAAATATTTTCGCTGCTGATTGAAAGACTACCTTTTTTTGCTGCCATTTTTATCACTCCTAAATTTCATATTCTATCTTTTTGCGGTTTCAAACACCGTATTTTTCTGTCCATGAAATATCTTAATACCCTGATTTCTAAATGTCAATAGAAAATTAGCACTCTTTCAATAAGAGTGCTAATAATTCTGTGAAGAATATAAAATTTCTGTGAAATATATTTTCCAATCCTTTGTGTACCGTCTATAAGAAATCTTTGACATACACTGTCAAAAGCTTTTACTCCACGCTCTTCAAAGATTCCACCATATCAATCTTCTTCAGCTTGTAGAACATTACCCAGTTTACAAATAAAGAAAATGCTGCAGTAAACAAGAAGCTGTACAGATAACTCTGCCAGTGTATCTGACGTCCGAACATCGCCTCTTCCACTTCAACCGTCAGGATAGTATAACGGTGCAGGAAATTGCCAAGCACCATACCTACAACTGATCCGATGATCGTCAACAGAATATTTTCCCTGTACACATAAGAGGCAACTTCTCCGTCATAAAAGCCCAGAACCTTCAGTGTGGCAAGTTCTCTCTGGCGCTCCGTAATATTGATATTATTCAGATTGTACAGTACCACAAAGGCAAGCATTCCGGCCGATACGATCAGTACCACAATAACCAGGTTCAGACTGCGGAGCATATCATCCAGTCTGCCCTCAATACTGCTGGTGTAGCTTACATTCAACACTCCGTCCATCGCCAGAAGCTTTGTTCCTGTCTTCTCGATCTGATCATCTTTTCCATCTTTCACACTGTAAATGATCGTATTGTATTCGACCGGTTTTCCATACAATTCCTCGTATTTTTCCGGTGACAGATACAGATAATGGCTCATATAGTTTTCGCAGATTGCTCCAATGGTAACCGTCTGGTCCCCACGGTCTTCATCTTCGATTGTAAGCTGATCTCCCACCTTCACATTCAGAAGAGATGCCATTTTCTCGGTAAGGATCACCTCATCTTTTTTCAGTGAATAAACTTCATTCTTATTCGTTCTGCTGTGGAAGCTTAAAAAGTCCTCAATCTTTTCATCATCCGACGGAACCATCAGATAAAGTGTCTTTTTACCAGATGCAGACTTTACATCTGTCTTCTGCATATGTACTTCGATCGTCTCTTTTACATCTGCATTCTGATCCAGATACTCCTGGATCTGCTGTCTGTTTTCCTCAGAAATGTCATCACTCATATAGGTTGCCGCATCATAGAACTGCACCTTCTCATACTGTAAGCTGACAATCTCATAGATACAGTCTTTCAGTCCGAATCCGACTACCATCAACGCCATACAGCCGCCGATTCCGAAAATAGTCATAAAGAATCGCTTTTTATACCGGATCAGATTCCGCACGGTTGATTTCCATGTAAAATTCAGATGCTTCCAGATAATTCCGATCCGTTCAAGCAGAATCCTCTTGCCCTGCTTCGGTGCTGCCGGACGCATCAGTTCTGCCGGTTCTGCTGCCAGCTCTTTGTAGCAGGATGCGATCGTAGCGATCAGTATACAGGCAACTGCGATCACCGAAGCCTGGATTGCATAGCTCATGTGATACGGAAGCAGGATTGCCGGCAAATGCTTATACAAAATCATATAGCCATAAATAATGACAAGCGGCAGAATCTTCTCCCCGATCAGTACCCCAAAAACACTTCCTCCCAGCGTTGCTATCAGCGCATATCCGATGTATTTTCCTGCGATCGCAGCTTTTCCATAACCGAGAGCCTTCATCGTTCCGATCTGTACACGCTGTTCCTCTACCATTCGTGTCATCGTTGTCAGACTGATCAATGCTGCCACCAGGAAAAAGAGTACCGGGAACACTTTTCCAATGGAACGCATGCGGTCTGCATTATCCCCGTATCCCTGATATTCTGTCAGCGCATCTTCTCTCGTCTGCACGTACCATTTCGGATTCTCGATCTTTTTGATCTCAGCCTTTGCGTCTGCAATTTTCTGCTTTGCATCCGCAAGCTGCTTTTCTCCGTCTGTGATCTTCGCCTGTCCGTCCGCGATCTGCTCTTCCGCTTCTTTTGCTGCCTGCTCATATTCACTCCGGCCATCTGCAAGCTCCTGTTCACCGGATGCAAGTTGTGCTTTGCTTGCATTTAAAGCAGTCTCTTTTTCATTCAGAAGTGCCCATGCTGACTGAATCTGGGCTTTTCCGTCCGTGATCTGTGATTTTGTACTGTCAAGCTGGGATCTGGCTGCTGCAATCTGACTCTTGCCATCTGTAATCTGTCTGCCTGCACTTAACAGCTCTTCTTCCTGTGCGGCAAGCGTCTGCTCCTGTCCAATAAGTGCAGCCTCTTTTTTATCCAGTTCATCTCGCTGCGCAGTCAGGCTGGCGATCTGGGCCTCCAGATCTGCTTCTGTGGCAAAGCCTGCCCGGTTCAGCATATCGCTCTTTGTATTTTCAAGCTTTGTCTTCTGATTCTGCATATCGGCAAGCTGTGTTTCCAGTCCCGGTTTGACTCCACTCCAGCTTTCGAGATACGCCTGCTCTCCTTCCGTTCTTTCTGACTCCGGGATTTCTGTATACTTCTGATATAATGCATCTCCATCATTTATCTGCTTCTGCAATTCCGCAATCCCCGAATCACACTGGCTGATTCCATCTTCAATCCCAGCCAGTCCGTCTTTCAGCTGTGTGAGCGGTGTCAGACCTTCGTCCAGCTGCTTCTTTCCATCCGCGATCTGCGTCCTGCCTGCTGCAATCTGCGCTTTTCCAGCCGTAATGAACGGCATATATTTTTCATAATTGCTCAGATAAGTCTGCTCCGCTGCCGCAAGCTCCTGTTCTTTCTGATCCAGCTGTGCTTTCCCGGACTCATACTGTGCCTCCGCCGAATCAAGCTGTGCCTGCTTCTCATTCAGCTGCGCTTTTGCATCTGCAAGCTGCGTCTCGCCGTCTGCGATCTGCTGCTTTGCATCCGCAAGCTCTGCTTCTCCATCCGTAAGCTGCTGCTTTGCTTTTTCCAGTTCCTCGGCTGCCTTGCTTTTCCCACTCTCCAGCTCTTTTTTCGCATCCTCCAGTTCCTGTGATTTTTCATTCACAGTCTTCTCTGAATCAGCAAGCTTTTCATTTGCCTCATCTACGATCTCCTGTTTGCGGACTGCACAGCGTTCCTCTTCAATTGCACTCACGGCTTCCTTTGCTGCATCCGACAGATTATTGTATTCATCAGTAAATGCAGTTTTCTCTTCTGCACCGCTCACTTTCACATAAGCTTCTGTATAAACATCCATGTCAAAAGAGGATTTATCCACTACAACAAATCCACTGATCTCTCCGGTTCCGATCGTACTACTTCCTCTTCCAAATGAAATATACAGCGGACTGTTCCCGATCCCGACAATCTTGTATGCATCTGTAACCAGTGAATCCGTCAATGCCTCTCCATCTCCAGAATGGAAAGTTACCGTGTCGCCAACCTTCAGGTCTGTATAGCTCAGAAAATCTTCATCCACCAGACATTCTCCGGCTTTTTCCGGCAACCTGCCTTCCACAACCGAAACCTGATCAAAATTCTTCTGCATGCTCAGCATATGGACAACCTTTTCATTGTCTCCAACCGGGCAAAGCACGTCTTTGCTGTATCCGCCTTCTACAGCTTCAATTCCCGATACCTTTCCAATCGCTTTGATATCCGCTTTGGTAAGTCCCATGGTTCCCATTACCTTCAGATCCATCAGCTCCGAATCATCAAAATACTGATCTGCAGTGATCCGCATACTTGGCTCTGATGCACGGATTCCCGAATAAAATGCGACACCCAATGCCACGATAAAAAAGATCGATATAAACCGTCCCATCGTCTTTTTAATTTCTATTATAAAGTCTTTGCGTAAAATATTTTTCTTCATCGGTCTTTACGTCCACCTACCATTCAATCGTCTCTACCGGAACCGGTCTTTCATTCAGCTTCATGCTTCCGACTTTTCCATTCTTCATCTTAATTACACGATCTGCCATCGGCGTGATCGCTGAGTTGTGTGTGATCAGAATCACTGTCATCCCTCGTTCACGGCACATATCCTGTAAAAGCTTCAATATTGCCTTACCGGTATTGTAATCCAGCGCCCCTGTCGGCTCATCACACAAAAGAAGCTTCGGGTTCTTTGCCAGTGCACGCGCAATCGATACCCTCTGCTGCTCCCCACCGGAAAGCTGTGCCGGGAAATTCTTCATACGGTCTGCCAGTCCCACTTCCCTAAGAACCATCTCCGCATCCAGCGGATCCTTACAGATCTGCAGTGCCAACTCTACATTTTCAAGCGCCGTCAGGTTCGGAATCAAGTTGTAAAACTGGAATACAAATCCAATATCATCCCTTCTATAGGAAGTAAGCTGCCTCGGCGAATACTTTACAATATTCTTTCCATCGATCCAGACCTCTCCACTTGTTGCCGTATCCATTCCCCCCAGAATGTTGAGCACTGTCGTTTTTCCCGCACCACTTGGACCTACTACAACTGCAAATTCACCCTTTTTTATCTGAAAATCAATTCCATCTGCTGCGGCAATCTCAACTTCACCCATACGGTAAATCTTACGGACATCCCGCATTTCAACAAATTCTTTCATCATCTTTCCCCTTATCTGTAAAATTTTCTGCTTTTTTTAATTTTAACATATTGGAAAAGCAAATCAAATAAGAAGTCGTAAGATTATAAAACTTTCACATTTTCCATTTCCCGTAATGTCTTTGGCTATATTGCACAATTTTGCAGCATCATTTTTGTAACATTTGTCTTTTCTGCGAATTTACAGAAGAGCATGCACATGGTATTATAATATCAAGTTAAGGATAGCACTTAACGAAACTAAATAAGACGTTTTCAGTATTTTGATACTTTTTATTTTCATTTCTCCTTTAATGAAATTACAGAAAAAGAGCTTACGACATTTCCCCCGATCATATGTCGCAAGCTCTTTTTCCATTATCTGAATCTTTCCGGCATTCACAAACAGTATCCTCCTCTATTTTTCCCCTTGCTTCCGGAGTAAACTTTCAAAAATTACAGTTTTCCTTGTAACTTTCTGTAACCTCTTGTTAATTATTAGACATTATATATTTTTACCGTTAAAATTTCCTTTTTTTACATTCTTTTGTCAATCTTGTTTTGCACCTCGTTATTTTGCACAATTTTATTTTAACTTTCCAGTTCTTTTAGTTTTTTTTGCGAATATACAAAACTGCCGGCAAATGCTATTATAATAACAAGTTAAGGATAACACTTAACCGAACAAAATAAGACGTTTTCAGTATTTTGATACTTTTTATTTTCATTTCTCCTTTAATGAAATTATTGGAAAAAGAGTTTACGACATTTCCCCCGATCATATGTCGTAAGCTCTTTTTCTTTTTCAGGATTTTCATACCGGTCTCCTCATGTTCGAAAATTTTTTATATTGACATTTACAATAATCATTCATAATTCCTTCTCAAAAACACATTTGTTCTTAAACAGAAATCATTCGCACTCATTTTTTTACATTTATGCAAATTTTATTATCAATTTCCCAATTCCAGATAACCTTTTGTATAAATTGATTTTTCCCCTGTTATTTTGCACAATTATATTTTTCAAAGCTTTTTTCTTTTGTTTTTTTTGCGAATATACAAATTCCCAGCCTCTTGGTATTATAATATCAGCTTGAAGATAACAACTAGATAAGAATTCCTCGGTGGGGCGGCATCTTAGTCAGTCACAATTGCCCCACTTGATTAGGAATCAAAACCAAATAAGACGTTTTCAGTATTTTGATACTTTTTATTTTCATTTCTCCTTTAATGAAATTACAGAAAAAAGAGTTTACGACATTTCCCCCGATCATATGTCGTAAGCTCTTTTTTCATTCTGCCCAACTCTTTTTCCCATATATAGATGTTGTTGGCAAAAGGTATTTTGACCCCTTTGATACCAGATTGCTACGTGCTTTGCACTCTCGCAATCTTCTAACTAAATTCTCCAAAACTTCTTTCTTATAAAATTTTACCACATTCCCAGGCATCATCATTCATTTTTCCACCTCTATTCTGTAGATCGCTACATATTCTGTCAAAAGAAAATGGAAATGTCAACACGGCATTTCCATTTTCTTTCAAAGCTATTTTTCTGTCTTTATACATTTTCTTGCAAGAATACAGATCACGATGGTAATGACCATATCCGGGAGTGTATTTCCAAGCGGAATATCCACATTCATCAGAATACGATAAAGTATAAAACCGATCACCCAGATCACACCATTCATGACATCCAGAGATACTCCCAGGCTGTCCTTTCTCTTCAGAATATAGAAATCCGCAATCTGGATTGCGATCATCGGCGCGAATACAGAACCGATCAGGTACAGGAAATCGGTAATGTTGTCCATCGGATAAACGATCGCTCCGATCATTCCGATCACAGTGACAACAATTGCTGCATATTTCCCATTGATTTTTGAAAATACTGACTCTGATGAAATTCCTGCTGAGTAAGCATCCAGAAAAGTCGTCGTAACGGTAGAAAATACAATGATCAGAAGTCCTGCTATTCCAAGTCCGGCCTTCACCATGATATTTGCAATATCAGACTCTCCTGTGTAAATCGCGGCGTTCATACCGATCACATACATCCAACAGCTGACAACTCCATAAACAACGGCACTGACTGCGGTTGCTTTTACC
Organism: Allocoprococcus similis; assembly: GCF_054660775.1. NCBI lineage: Bacteria > Bacillati > Bacillota > Clostridia > Lachnospirales > Lachnospiraceae > Allocoprococcus > Allocoprococcus similis. Next base: position 8,228 of record NZ_BAAHSG010000038.1, on the reverse strand, counting down.
GGTTCTTTTGCTTCTCTTGTATAGTCACTGATCAGTGGCAGCCAGGAAAGTGGCATGGCAACGGAAAGCTCTACCGCTGCACCAAACGTCATGGCATCTCCACCTGCGCCTGCTACCGATCCATCACCAAAGATCACTTTGCTGAGTACCAGTGTCAGGATAAATAAAGCAGCCATTGCAACCGTGTTGATCTTGCCAAGATTTGTGATTCCGATCACAATCCATAAGATGATCAGTGCACCGATCACCAGACACCATACCCATCTGCCGGTATGAAGAACACCATTTGCTGCAAGTGCCCCATCATAAATCATAATCGCTGTCCAGCCAACCAGCTGCAGCACATTCAGGAAGGAGAAGAAGACTCCTCCTTTCTCGCCAAAACTCATTTTTACTGTTTCCATTGCACTTCGTCTGGTCTTTCCACCAATTACTCCGGCAAGGAAAAGCATCGTGCATCCTATGATATGACCAATAATAATCGCCAGAACTCCTTTTCCGAATCCAAGAGGCGCAAAATAAGTACCGGTCAGGATCTCTGCAAGGGACACGCCTGCCCCAAACCAGATCAGTCCATTTTCAAAGATAGAGGTTCCCTTTTCATTCATACTTCTATTCCTCCACTTTGCTTTCTGTATATTCATTTTTAATTGCAAATCCATGATTCATCGGACCACTGCCTTTACCAAGATCCAGCATTGCTGCAAGTGCTCCGGAAATGTATTTCTTCGCACGTTCTACTGACTCATCCAGATCATATCCTTTTGCAAGATTTGATGCGATCGCACTGGATAAAGTACATCCTGTTCCGTGCGTATTCGGATTGTCGATCCGCTCTCCGTAGAACCACTTATATCCACCGTCTCTCCACAGCAGATCATTGGCATCATTCAGCTGATGCCCTCCCTTACAAAGAACTGCACAGTGATATTGGGTGCCGATCTCTTCTGCTGCTTTTATCATATCCGCCTGCGACTGGATTTTCATACCTGCAAGCACTTCTGCTTCCGGGATATTCGGAGTCAGAACGGTTGCCATCGGAAGCAGGCGGCTCTTCAGCGCATCAATCGCTTCCTCGCTGATCAGTCTTGCTCCACTTGTTGCTACCATAACCGGATCAACTACAATATTTTTCGCATCATATTCTTTTAATTTGTCTGCGATCTTTGTGATCAGACCACTTGAAGATACCATTCCAATCTTCACTGCATCCGGGTAAATATCCGTGAAAATATTATCCAGCTGTTCTCCCAGGAATTCCGGCGTTGCCTCCATAATTCCTGTAACTCCGGTTGTATTCTGTGCAGTAAGAGCCGTAATTGCGCTCATAGCATAGACTCCGTTACTGATCATTGTTTTGATATCTGCCTGGATACCTGCTCCTCCGCTTGAATCGCTTCCTGCAATTGTAAGTGCTGTTCTCATTTGACTCTCTTCCTCTCTTTTTCCATAATTCTGAATATTTTGTATAAAAAGAATGTGCCTTGGCACATTCTCACGCCGAGCACAGTTGCCTGCGACATGCTTCATCTTCGTGCAAGTACGCATCTCCGGCACGTAGTGCCTTTTTTTCACAGGAAGTTCCTTCATAATTTCCTATGAAAAAAAAGAAACACCTGCCATGCACAAGTGTCTCTTAAAAAATCAATATGACTTCCTACGACGGCATGATCCGTATCAGGTAAAAAGGGTCGAAGCTCTTTTGCTTCCTCTCAGCCTGTCTTTCACCGACTCCCCCGTCTTTATTATTCTGTCTCTCCAAATGTTGTCTGCTTTGTAACTCCTGTTAGACTCTCTCTGGTTCTGGATAAGCCTCTCCAAAAGTCTCAACAGTCACTTTTTTCATCTTCTGTTCTTCCAGCGGTCTGTCACTGTAGTCTGTTGCCGTCTCAGCAATTTTATTTACAACATCCATACCTTCTGTAACTTTACCAAAAGCTGCATATGCACCGTCAAGATGTGGTGAAGTCTTATGCATGATGAAAAACTGTGATCCTGCTGAATCCGGATGCATTGCACGCGCCATCGAAAGAACGCCCGGTTCATGCTTCAGATCATTTGCAAAACCGTTCTGCTTAAATTCTCCTTTGATACTGTATCCAGGGCCACCCATTCCGGTTCCATCCGGGCATCCACCCTGGATCATGAATCCACTGATGACACGGTGGAAGATCAGTCCATCATAGAATCCCTTATTTACAAGAGATACAAAGTTATTCACTGTATTCGGTGCGATTTCCGGATATAATTCCGCTTTGATCACATCGCCATTTGCCATTTCAAATGTTACTATTGGATTTGCCATTTTATACAATCTCCTTTTCATTGATTTCTCTACCTATTGTAACGGAACTTTTCCCGTCCGTAAATAGTTTTTAGAAAGTCTTTATACATTTTCCAGACGATATCCGATCATACCGCCCTTTTCTTTTTCTCCGGTATTCCAAAGTTCTTCCAGGTTCAGCCAGGTTTCTTCCCCATAGGTCGCAACCCGGATCCAGAATCCGTCCTCTTTTTCTTCATAACCGATCACCAGAAACCAGTGCCAGATAAAATCCTCAAACTTCTCTTTATTCTTGTGCCGGAGCATCAGATACGGGATCGGTATCTCCTTTCCGATCTGCTGTCTGACAAACTGCTTTGCCTCCGTCACCGTATGCTCCCCGGAAAATTCTTTCATTTCCGCAGAAACACAAACTCCACCATCTTTCTGCTTATCCTTCAGATATTTGCGGAATCCGTCCGTATACAGATATAATTTGTTAACTCCATTGATCCGCGGTCTCAGATAAGGCTTCATGATCTGGCTGTATTTTTTATATTCCTCTTTATTCAACTTCCATGTATCAAACGGATACAGGCTTTTCATCCCAAATTTTCTTGCAAAATAGATACAGCTGTCGCATGCAGTTGCCGCAGCGCAGCCACCCACATGCATGACCACATTGGTAAACCAGTCCTGATTTCCGCCAAATTCACCGTCTATTGTAAAATATTCCAGTTCCTTTTTCATGCCAGTCCTTCCTTTCTGTCCTTCTGCCAAACCTTCCTGCCAGTGAATCTTCGGCTATTTTTCTTTCTCTTCCGGCTTCAGTGTCGATAAGAAAACTGCAACCAGAATGATCACACCACCAAGGCACTCCCGGAAGCTTGGAACTTCTTTCAAAAAGAGAAATGCACTCAGAGTTCCGTATACCGGCTCCAGTCCGGACAGAATCCCCGCTGTCCTTACCTTGACCGTCCGAAGCCCACCGATAAATAAAGAATGTGCAACCGCAGTGAAAATAATTCCCAGCATCATCAGAACACCCGCATCTGCCAGTGTGATCACCGGCTTTAACACAAAAAGTGTCGGAATCAGAACGATCGTCGCTGTTCCCTGTTCATAAAGGGACACCAATGTCGCCGGGTATTTACAGGAAAAACGCCGGTTCATCAGTGAAAGCACTGCATAAGTAAACGCGCTCAAAAGTCCCCACAGAACTCCCTGTGTGATCTGATTGTCCATCTGAAATGCCGGTACGATAAAGAAAACTCCGACCAGCATCATCAGTGTACAAAATACATCTGATTTTTTCAGTTTTTCATGAAACAGATATGGCTCCAGAAAAATTACAAATACTGGAAATGTAGATACCGTAAGCGTCCCGACAGCAACAGTCGAACTCTGAATCGACTGCATATAACTGCTCCAGTGTACCGCAAGAACCATTCCGGCTCCGATCATCCAAAAATAATCACTTTTCTCCTCCAGGCGAATTTTCTGCTTCTTAAAACGCAGAAAAAGCCAGAGGAAAATGGATGAAAAAAACACTCTTCCAAGTACAATGATCACCGCCGGCAGATCTACCAGCTTTGCAAAAAGCCCTACAAAGCCAAACAATGCAACAGCAATATGTACTGAAATTAACCCTTTCCCCTGACTCTCTTTCATATAAAAATCCTTTCTTTATGCCTTCTTTTTCGGTAATGACAGGATTGTAACTGCTCCGATGATCCCCACAAAGCCAAACAGATCCATCCATGAAAATGCACCTCCCATGAACAGGATTGAAATAACCGTTGCGGTCAGCGGTTCTATCGATGCAAAAAGACTTGCTTTTGTTCCTCCGATCAGCCGGACACCTTCCATGTAGCATCCAAAAGACAGCACGGTTCCAATGATAATCACGACTCCCACACACAGCACGGTCTGCCAGTCCCAGATAATTCCCTGTATCGTCCACGGTCTGACAACCGGAAGTAATAAAATTCCACTCACTAGCATCGCCCAGCCAACAATCTCAAAGGTTCCATACTCGTTCATCAGCTCTCCCGGAAGCAGATTGTAGAAGACGGTTGCCACTGCTGAAAGAAGTCCCAGAACCAGCGTTATTTTTGAAATACTGAGTTCTGTCAGATTCCCGTGAGTAGCAAGAAGCACGGTTCCTGCAAACGCCAGAAATAATGCAGTAAGCTCGGTACAGTTCGGCATTTTCCGATTACGGATGGCAAGATATATCATGATCATAACCGGCGCTGTATACTGAAGTACCGTCGCAATACCGGCATTGGAATCGTCCACCGCCATATAGTATGTCATCTGGCATGCAGCAATTCCGATCACGCCATAAAGGATCATCCGAATCGCATGTCTTTTATTTTTCCATACTCTCCAGGTATCCTTTCCCTGCTTTCTGTATACAGCCGTAAGCAGGATAATTCCTACAATAATAAGTCTTACATTTACCAGCCACTGTGCTGTCATTCCTCTGTATACAAAAGAATATTTTCCAAACACTCCTGCCAGTCCCCAAAATATTCCACCCATAATGGTAAGTGCAGTTCCTCTTAAGTTCTCACGGCGGTCAAACTTCTCCGTAAGTTCTGTTTTCCCCATTTGTAATTTCCTCTCAAATCAACTCTTCAAAATTAGACTCTGACACGTTTCCCTGCATCTGGCTCTTACCTATTGCAATGACTATCCAGCCCAAAGTTGTCTACATGCCGGAAACTTCTATTTTTAATCTATTCTGCCTCGTTTACCCGGAAATGTTCCATCAAAACTGGCATATACTCTTTACTATATTCTCCAAGAGAATAGTTTCCCCTGTTCAGACACCAGTCCGATACCAATGCCCGCTCACAAAGTGAATAATATTTTGTAATTTCCTGAATACTCTTCTCTCTGCTGATCTGGTTGCGCACATGTCCTTCTTCAATAATCCGGCTGATCAGTTTATAATAAGTACGGTTCTGATCCAGAAGATTACGGTCTCCCTTTGCGATCAGCTGTGTCGAATACAAAGATGATAACAATGCGACATCAATTTTCTGCTCCATAAATGAATGCGAACGGTAATTGAGATACATCAGTTTATCAAAACTGTTCATTTCCGGATCCAGTTCCTCTTCAAGCTTTGCATAATTCTCATCCAGAATAGTTGATAATGTATCAAGCAGAGAATCTTTACTGCTGAAATAATAATAGAACGATCCTTTTGATGTCTCAGAAAGACGGATGATATCATCTACTGTCGTATCATCATATCCTTTTTCATAGAACAATTCCCATGCGGCATCTACGATCCGCCGCTTTACATTCTGTTTTGCTGCCATCTATCTACCTCCTGTGGTATCATGTTCCTCATAGACCGCTTACAGCTATTCGACATCTGCGGTCGTCGCTTGCGGCATTCTTCCTCTTCGCACGAATGCGCATCCCCGACACGCAGTGTCTTTTATTTCACAGGAAGTTCCTTCGAATTTTCCTATGAATAAAAGAAGGACCGGCTGCGTCATACGCCCCGGTCCTTCTCAGGTTTACGTGGACATGTTTTTCCCCGTAAACAAGTATATCGTATCTACATTCCTTTTGCAACATCAACACAGGCCTTCATTGCATCAATGATCGCACTTCTGAATCCGTGTTCTTCCAATACACCTACGGCTTCAATCGTTGTTCCTGCCGGTGAGCATACCATGTCTTTGAGTTCTCCCGGATGCTTTCCTGTTTCAAGAACCATCTTCGCACTTCCAAGAACTGCCTGTGCTGCAAATTTGTATGCCTGTGCTCTCGGCATTCCCTCTGCAACAGCGGCATCTGCCATTGCTTCGATAAACATAAATACATATGCCGGTGAACTTCCGCTTACTGCAACAACTGCATCCATCATATGCTCTGTCACAACTTCTACTTTGCCAAATGCAGAAAGGATCTTGCATGCATAATCAAGTTCTTCTTTTGTTACATACTCATTCGGCGTGGCAGCTGTCATACCTTCTCCAACCATAGCCGGAGTGTTCGGCATTGTACGAACAATCTTAACATCTTTTCCAAACTGTTCGGCAAGCCATGCAAGTGTCTTTCCTGGTGCGATCGTGATAATAAGTTGTTCCGGTCTTACCAGATCTTTTACTTCCTGAATGACATCTGCATAAAACTGTGGTTTTACAGAAAAAATAACAACTTCTGACTTTTCAATTACTTCTTTATTGCTATCGGTAACATTGATTCCATAAAGTTCTTTTACTTTTTCGCGGCCTGGTGCAAAAAGATCTGCTCCGATGATTTCTTCCGGTTTGAATACGTTACTTTTAATAACGCCTCCCATAATTGCTCCTGCCATATTACCTGTTCCGATAAATCCTAATTTCATAGTCTTTCTCCTCCTGATGAACTTAAAACCTTATACATTTTCATTTTTAATTTGTATACAATCTTTAAATTTGTATACAAATTTCTTTCTGCATTCAATGTATCACTTCCCCTGTTTAAAGTCAACATTTTCACAATAGAAAATGCCGTTTTCCGTCGAAAATACGTGCACCATTGTATACAATCACCAGTCTGTACTCTTATATTAAACGCGACTTTACATATACCCAATTTTGTTTTTTACAAACCCCGTTTTAATGTGTTATACTTAATATATTCACCAGACAGAGGGGGATTTCACATGGCTGAAAAAAGGAAATCACTTGCCGATCAGGCTTATGAAATTATCAAAAATAATATTATGAATCTGACTTATCCACCAGGAATGCCTCTTACAGAAGCACTTCTGACAGAAGAACTTGGTATGAGCCGTAATCCGGTACGCACTGCACTCAAAATGCTGCAGTCTGAAGGTCTGATCGTTACCGATTATTATAAATCCATGACTGTAAAAGAAATCACCGATAAAGATATCAATGAACTTTATCAGCTCCGCGAACTCTTAGAGGGCAGTGCATTTAAACTGATCTTTGAAAGTGGAAAAGCAGAAGAATATTCCTATCGAATTGAAGAAAAAGTGGTACATATGTGTGCGGTTGCTTCCGATGTTTATGAGTGGGAGCTTGCTGATACGCAGATGCATCTGGAAATTGTCAGCATTTTCAATAATGACCGGATCACCAAATTCTACGAATCCAATTTATCAGAGCTGGTAAGAGTGGGTATGTATTCGCTGAAAAACGGCATGCGGATCGTTCCAACGAATGAGAATTTGAAAAAAATGGTTAAATATATGCGTAAAAATGATTATGAGCGGGCTTTTGCAATCCTGAAAAAAGATCATTTTATGCAGGGAAAAGACAGCGCCATGAAAGAAGAACAGAAAAATGGATGATTCAACAAATAATCGTATGAAAAAAATAGTAACTCCTATCGGAGAATTCACAATAAATTCTTATGAGATTCCTGCTGGTTATACACTTTACAGCTCTCCTGCTATTGTTTCAGATTCTGACGATATCTATAAAATTATCACAATAGATCAATTAATTCAGATTAGAGCAGATAAATACACTCCTGTTCTTCATCAGAATTGCATGATTCCAGAAGAGAAAACCATCTATCCACTGACGATTATCCATTGTCATGATGATCAGATTATTTTGAAAGATCATTATCATTCTCTAACCTTGGATCTTCATAAATTACCGGATATTCAGATTCATCCTTGGTACCCTCTTCTAAAAAAGAAGAGCTGCATTCCCTGTACAAATTGTGGCAGATGCGGCTGGTAAAATATCCCTAAAAAAGATTTGTATTTCTACTTTTACGATTTACAAATCTTTTTTTATACTATTCTTCCGCAAAAGTTATCAGTTGGCTCACGGCTCTTTTCTGTTATCCCTGGATTATTGCACAAAAAAAGCTGCAAACCATCTGGTCTACAACTTCTCTCGAATTATCTCATGTACCTTCAAAACCACATACAAACTTAAATCTTTACTCCATCCATTTCTTTACCCTGTCCTAC
>NZ_BAAHSG010000037.1:0-81048 GCF_054660775.1 Allocoprococcus similis | reverse complement strand
TTTTTTACTTTTCTTCTTTCGGCTTGAATTCTTCTGATCCGCTTTCGATGTAAAGCAAGAAATCATTGATTTTCTTTTCTTCCCATCCGGCTGATCTAAGACCTTCGATAAGCCTTGCTATTTCTGTCATTGTCATATCTTCCATGTATTCTCCTTTCTCCAGTTCTCACTGGTGACTTGTAAGCTGTGTTCCTTACAAGTATTATTATACATTATAATTCATGTAATCGTCAATAGTTCTTTACATCTTTTTTCATGTATTTTATTTTATTCTATTTACATTTTATTTCGTGTTTTCTTCTTCTACATATTTAATAATGTTCCCCGGCTGCATATCCAGAAGCATACATATATTATTTAGCGCTTTTGCTCCAACCGGTTTTCCGTCTCTCAAATATTGTATTGCGCTTTCATTCAAAAGCTTTTCTTTTCTTAATCTTGTCGTATTATATCCGGCATCTTTCAGTGTTTCCAGCACATCTATTTTATAAGCTATCATTTTTCTGCACCTCCATTATTTTGATTAAATTATACATGATTTTTATTGTAAAGTCAATTACATGTTTTTTAGTGTAAAATGCACAATTACTGTATTATTTATTACATGATATTTCATGCATTATGCTAATTGAAATTACATCATTTTTCATGTATTATATAACCATAGCAAAGGAACAAAAGAAACAAACAACCGGACACCCGGAACCACTCAATCCAATGAGGGCATACGGAAGCGATCCGATTTATTGAAAAATTCTAGTTCCAGAAAAAAAGAAAAGCCGACCGGAGCAGCTGACAACTAAACCCGATCGGCACCAATCAAAAAATATTTAGAAAGGTAAGCACATTATATCAGTGCGAAAGGAAAAAGACAATGAAGAAAATTGAAGAAATCAGAAAAGCACTTGAGGAAAGAAAAGACCGCAGCGCATGGAACAAAGGCGTTACAGTTTACGCGCTGGAATTGCTGGAAGTATACGAAGAGCGCGCAAAATACGAAGGACGAAACGCAGAGGATCGCAAAGAATTTAGGGAGTGGATCAAAAACGGCGCGGACGGTTGGGAGGCATACAGCTGGGGCGGTTCTTCATTGATCTATAACGGAGATATTGCCGAGCGGCTTTGCTGCCCGTCAGAACTTAAAAAGACACGCAACGGAGAACGCAGACCAAACAGTCGTGAAGAATGGCTTGACGTGCAAGCAAGAGCTTTATATCAAGCATCAAACAGATTATCACGAGTGGCTTTTTAAGAGATAGACAAAACCAACCGGGGAGCAATCCCCGGAGCTTTTAGACAGATCAGGAGAAAAAAACATGATTAATATTGATATGTGGTATGGAGATAAGCCGGAAGAAGTAACCGGCATAAATTGGAGCTTTAGCGATTTAGATTGCGTATACCGTGGCAATCTGTATAAAGGTAATAAATTCATCGGAGATTATGAAGCGGACACAATACAGGAAGTGCAAGAAGCTTTTCCACAATTAGCGGAAGGCATCGACAAGGCATTGAACTAGAAGGAGGGTAAACAAATGAGAAATACAACAATAGAAACAGTATACACCTATGCGGAGTGGTGCAAGCTTGTAGACCGCCACGGGAAAACAATTTTAAAAAGATACATAAAAAGAAAATTGAGAACAGCGACCCGGTTTATTTTCCGGGCATCGGTACTCTATCTCGCATATGCTTTTTGCTATGCGGTAGCGTATCAACTATAGAAAGGAGCTGGACACCATGACAGAAATTGAAAAAATTATGAGCGAAACAAAGGAAATAGCCGAGAATATCAAAGCAAATTACACGCTTGAAAAAACCGCTTTACAGTTTGGTTACAAAATACTTATCGAAAAAGAAAATAGAAATTGCATCACATTATGCGATGACTTTTATTATTTTGATGAATCCGTGAAAGAAGCGGAAGAAAAAATTGATAGATACATTAAATGTATCGAAGTATACGCCGGAGAGCTGCACCAATACGGCGAAAGCCTGAAAAGGCTATTCCAACGTAAATTATGCATAGAGATTTTATATCTCTATGGGCTGTAAATAAAGAGCCGGACGCGTTCCGGCTTTTATGATAACCGGAAAACTAATGAAAGGAAGTGGATATCATGAAAGAAATAACAATAAACAGAGCACCGCAGGCAATGAGAATTGAAGCAATTAAAGGCTTGCGCAGTTTTGATGATGTTTGGGAGCTTGACAGCATAGCAGCGGACGCATGGCAGGAAATATTTGAGGGAGTCGAGAAAGGTATATATAACTATGCTTCATGGGATGCCGCGCCGATCACGTCAAAAAGCGGAAGCGTTTCATTTTTGCGTCACGGCCTGACGCGATCAATCAAAGAGCCGGACAAATTACAATTAACTTGTATACTGGTCAAGGATGGCGAAGAAATCCCGCTAAGCGATTTACAAGTGAACCTTTACGAGTTTTTAAAAGAAACACCGACCAACGCAAAAATTACAATTGAATAGCAGAAAGAAAGCCAACGCCGATATAATAATCGGTATTGGCTTATTGCTGTTTATGTATATTCTTTTTGTAGCTGCTTCATTCGGTCTTTTATCGCTTTTCTAACAGTATCCGGCATGTTACGGAACTGCGGAACAATGCCAAAAAATCCGACATGATAAGCGCGCCAAATGCATTCGCATCTACTTCCAGTGGTTGCAGATTGTACTGTTCGATACTGATCCGGTCACTTGTCCGATATTCTTCTAGGCTTTCACCGCCTGCGATCTGGTAAGCGTGTCGCAGTTCGTGAGCCAACGCAAAGAACAATTCCGGCGATACTGCTATATCATCCCGGATCAGTACCGCATTCGGTGTTAGTGCTGCTATTTGCGTGCCGGTGTGCATCCGGTCAGCAGATACAAATTTAATAAACGGCACAGGTATATCTAATATGTCGCAGATTTCGCGTGAAAATTTGATACAGATTTGTTTTTTATCCATGTTCCTGGTCTCCTTACAAATGCATAATATCATGGATTAGTCAAAAAGGGAATTGCATTTATTTTTGTATGGTGATATGCTGTATGTGATTATAGCTTGTATTTGACGATTTGAGGCGTTTTAATATGCAGACAACCAAATTATCAAACGTCTGTAAATAGTGCCGGATGCAGTCACAGGCGAACGCACAGCACTATTATAAAACATCAACCGGTATCATACCGGGACACAAAATAGTTTCAAAAAAGGACGTTGAAATCGATCAAAATTTCAACGTCCAGATTTTAGCCTTCTTTATTTTTAGGGTGTGATCTTTTTTTGAGAAAATTTTCCTGACCTCAAAAATCGCCCTAAAAACGCGCCACTTTTGGAATTTCCTGAAAAATTTTATTTTTCTAATTCTTCAGGAAACACTTTTTTCTTAGATATTCTTCGACCGAATACCTCTTCGCAGTATTTTCTGTACTCTTCGCATTCGGCGGTTTCCATGGCTTCCATGGTTGTTTTTCCGTGAGTATTCGCGAATGCCTTGACATATTGCTTATATTGTCTTTCCGCTTCATTCATAACCTTTCTCCTTTGTTCTCGCTTCAATTTCAATCGCATTTCCGTTTCTCCCGTCATTTATTATATTGATTTTTCCAGAATAATCAAATACCAATTCTCCATGATCGTACACTCTGATTCTCCCAGTATCGTTCTGTGCTGGAATCGTCACGACAAAATTTTCTTTCTCCGGTTCTGCTTTTTCCTTGCTATTTCCGCAAGAAGTAGCCAATATTACGAATATAATCACAGCCACGGAGAGCAAAATCTTATGACTGTGCATACTTTTCCGACTCCTTTCTGTGTAGCTCCATCAGCGATTCAAGCTTTCTTTCATCCGATTTCACCAGTTCACCATGCTTTTTCATATCGTTCAGTTGCATCAGATATGTACCGGCTTTATCAACATCTTCTTGCCCGTTCTTTGCTTCATGTCGCCAAAGATATTTGAACACATTTCCAAAACAGAAAGCTACGAACCCTCTCTTCCCTAAAATGATTTTCAGTGCATCGAAACACTCAATGCTTGTCTCTTTATAATGGTCTGGTCTGATTTCTTTCATGCTATTACCTCAACTTTCCCTCTCCTCTTCAATCTGTTTATAATACCGGCATCTGTTTTTACAGTAATTCTTATCATGTCCCATCTTGCATCCGCTACACTCATTTATGTAGCCGAATTCATCTCTGGAAGGCAAAGCAAAGAATAAGATCAGGCTGATTAAAAGCAACACCGGCGAAAAGATCAGAAACAAAATATTAAACAGAATATCCGTTATCTTCTCAATCATTTTCTCTTCTTCCTCTCTTTCAGCCGCCTGTTCCATTCCGCAAGATACCGTTCCTGTTCTGTATCTTCCAATTCCTGTCTGGAGCCGTATACCGGTCTGGAAAAGCTTTCTTTTGCCGTGTCGCTGTCGCAATGTGCGATCATGCCACCGTAGTGCTGGTCCTGGTCATGCTTCATTTCTTTTCTGTTGCGTTTATTCATTGCATTCCTCCAGCAGCTCCGGATTGTCATATACATTACCGACAATGTAGAAACCATTTAATCTAGTCCAATATCCAATATCGTTTCTGAGAAATTTAGCATTGCTCCACTTAATCACGAAACTTCCGTATTCATATTCAACTATTCCCTTATAACATCCAATCTGGACAATGTCATTCTCATATATTTTCTTTCCGTTCTTGTCAGTCAGCCCTGTATACTGACAAATGGTATCTTCATCAATCAGAAATTCACCATCAAGGCTTTTATCATTGATATAATTCTTGTCACTAAGATAGCCATGCACCCATGTTCCATTAAGATGCTCGTTACTATCCATTGCATGGATATGTTTCGCTCTAAAAAGAATCTCTCTATTCATAATTTTCCACTACCTCCAACTTCTTCAAATCCTCAATTAACCACGGTTCTTTGTCTGACCATTTGACCATAGGGAAATCAACATTAAACATCCACCATGATTTTTCCGTTTCGCATGCACTACTACTCCAACAATCAATTTGCTTGTATGGCTTTCTAGTATAAATATATAATGCACCAGACGGGTCTCTTGCAATATATTCTATATTCTCACTAAGATAATCCAGAAACGCCCTATCCTTCTTGCTTATCACTGGCTTTTCAATATACTCTGATTCAGCCCATTCTTTTATGTTCTTTCTGCAATCAGTAGAAAACAAACATACACTACATAAAATACTGTCACATGGAACGATACGCCCACTCCCTTTCATTATTGCAATACGACTTCCACTACAAGCAATATTCATAATCTCTTTTGCGTACTTCTCTTTATTCTTCATCTCTTCCACCTCTCTTAACTATTTCAATCGCTCTGTCAATAGCATTTGCAGTATTAAGATAAGCACAATCCTTATCTGCATCACCTGTGTTTGCTATTGTGAGATAGTAGTGCATCTTTAAATCTTCAAGTTCTTTCGCGACATTCTCCACGTCCAACGCTGTCGGCTGTTCTCTCAGCATATTAACAACATCCACTTCTGAAAAAGTTAGCTCTCCCAGATGCCGTAAATGTCCAGCATCTATAAATTTTATCAGTGCATCCGCATCAATTAGTTTCGTAACCACTTCTCCTATTCCACATTTTTATTGCTCCATCTCTTGTATCAGCATTGCCAGCTCGTCCGAAACATCTACTGCATACCACCATATATCTCGTTCCACCGCCTAATGCCTGCGGAGCTTCATGAGAAAACAGTTCACCTTCTCTTCCGCAAAACGGACAAGGCTTTAATTTTTCCATCAGTTCTCACTCCCATTCACTTTTCAACATATCTGCCTTAATCAACTCATAGATTATATCCAACGCTGTTCTATTATCCCTGTATCGGCAGTTCGCATCCTTATGTATTCTTGGATCGTTTTTATCCCAATCATTTACGGCAAAACATACATCACTGACAAACAGCATCTTGCATCCTCTTGCAACACAGAGATAATAGCACTCTGACTCCTTTGGAATACCTTTACATCTTTTGAATCCGTACTTTTTGAACTCACTGGCTTTTACTGTTGGTTTTAGCATCAATCTCACTCCAATCAAATTTACAACCACATTCGCCACAATAGTTGTTTCTGCTCTCTGCATCTGACATTACCTGTTTGCCACACAATGGACATTCGTAGTCGATATCTCCGTTCAGTTCGTCTAAGATAATCGGCTTTACTGGAATCTGCTTTTCCAACGCAACGAGAGCCATTCGCACAGCTGCATCATGCTTTCTTGCGCTAATAGCTGCTTTCGGAACTTCTGTATGTATGTCTTTCTCCAATATCTCCATAGCTTCTTTAATTTCCATCTTTTTCTCCTTTATCTCAACTGATTCTTTTGCATTTCTTCGAAGATTTTCTTGCAACCTTTCTGTTGATCGAGTTCTTTCAGATGCTCAACACGGTTATTCCATATCTCAATAGCTTCCTCTTTGGAATTCGCTCCGTGTACCGCATAGCAATCTTCCTCGGACGTATCTATTGTTGTTCCATGTATTCCATCGTAGTGGCAGTATCTCGGACAGCCAGCCGACCATCCGAAATAAAATCCGTCTACTACATCTACTGAAAGATATGCTTTCGTTCCACATCTAGGACATGGTTTTAATCCACTCATATCATTCTCCTTTATAGGGTTCCGGTAACGGCATCCAGGCAACAATTGTTTTTGCCGTGTGTTCATAGATTCCTTGAAAGATTCCATTTCCCCAATATCTCATCTCTGTTACTGTTCCGCTGTAAAAGCATACAATTACATCCGTATTATCCTCCGGCATCTTCTCACTGCACGGAATCCACTGTGTTTCTTTTAGTGCATGTATCCCCATTTTAATGGCTTCTACTGTTTCCTCAGTCCAGCCCCATTCAAGATGTTTCACTAATCTATCTATTGCTTGTTGATTATTCATCTTCGATCTCCTCTTCTTTTGGAAACTGAAAAATAAAAGTTTCGGTAATTTGATCTCTTACTTTTTCCGCTTCTTCTAACGATATTCTTGTAAGAACATTTGCCGTTTCTGGAATCATGTGCCTGTTGAATATGTATTGTGTATACCGTTCTCTGCACATCTCCATAGCCTTGATTGCTTTTTCTTCGGTGGAATATTCAGCTAAAATATAAACTCTATCTCCTTTGCCGAGGTCATTCCCCGGAAACGTTCCAACGATTGTTGCCATATTCCCTGAATACAGGGAAATTGCAATCAATTCATAAGGCATATCCAGTAATCCGTTCTGGCTAATGATTCTCATGTTCTTCCTCCTCTGATTTGATTTCTAATACGGCACATCCTGTTTCCTTATCCTTTGTGCATCTTATTACCTCAGCTGACGTAATAATATCAGGGAGTGTTTCATCTGGCTCAAATTCCGCAGCCAATCCATTACAGCTAACCTTGTATCTCCGGGTTGGGTGCATTACATTTAGAAAATTTTTTACTTTCATTCCTCATCCTCCTTAACATAATCCGGGCAATCCTCTGCGAATTCATACTCTTTCAAAGCATCACACTGCATCGGGCAATCCACGTGATCCGGGCATTCCAAACAACACATATGATTGTTTTCATTTATCGCACAATTTCCAATGCATCCCATTTACTGTTCCTCTTTCCATTTCTTCTCACTAAATTCATCCGGTTCCATATATGTATTTCCGTCACATTCGACAACTCCACGTCCGTATCTGTAAGCACATGCTCGGCAAAGAGGGCGAAATCTATTCATTCCCTTGTATTTACCTTTGGTTATCTTAAACGCTGCGACATACGGCTTTGATTTGTGATATCTGAAATGAGATTTCATTTCACCGCCACAACACCAGCATTTCTCGTTCATTCCTGTCAGTTCATAGAAATCTTTTGTATAGTCGTGTTTAATTCCACCATACCGAAAAGGCTTATCCGTCAGTGTATTCTTTCCTTTCATGCGATTTCTCCTTTTCTTCATCAATCCTCATAATTCGTTCCTTTCTCCTTAAAAAAGCGTAAAAAAATACCAACCACCGAATATTGATGGTTGGTAAATATTATCATGCAATAATTACTATTGCCCCAAATATTATTCCTGTTGCTATTATTATCCTGTTTTTTAAGACTCGTTTTAAAAAATACTTTTGAAAATTTTTCTCACAATCCTCAATTATTTTTATCTGTGGCTCAATCTCATTTGCAAATTCCGGCAAGGTTTTTTTGCTTAGTGTATCATTCTTTCCGTAATATTTTCCACCAGAAATTGTCTCATCAATCTTGCACATCGCCTCTTTTAGTTCGTACTTAAATTGCCACGGTTCAAATGTTGAAAAATTATTTGTTACATCTTCGAAATATTTCCTTACGACATCAATCGAATTAAAATTTTTCGAAACTCCAGATGTGATATCCATTACAAGAATTCCATATAACGGGTATATCATATTCTTCGCTTTATTGAGCTCATTTTGGTATTCATTAAGCACATAAAATACGGCAGATACAATAACACTTGAGAAAATTCCTCCCGCAATCCCGACAGCAAGATTTTGCATCACCTCAGAAAAATTCATACAATTCCCCATTTCTTTTTTTTGATACAGAAATTATACCATTCCAACCATCAATATTCAATTGTCAAGGTGCTGTTATTTAAGCAAACCTTAATTGTTCTTCTGTATCATCAATACTCATGTTCGGCATTCGCTCACCGACTTTCAGATACGGACAGTTTGCTTCTACAAGCTTTTCAGCCATGATCGGCACCACACTGTTTCCGATTCTTGCGACTTGCTTTGCTATTGGATATTTCTTCCAGTTGTAATCCCTGTCGATAATGTAATCCTTTGGGAATCCTTGCATCAGCTTTAATTCTTCCGGTTTCAGCATCCTCAAAAAGATATCAGATATGATGTATTTCTCGCCCTTGATATCCAGGATTACATTCACCAGTCCAAAACGGTCTTTCGTTGTGATCGTATCAAGCGATCTATCCATTGTCTGTCCGCACCCACCGCCGTAATACTTAATCAGAAATGCTGAAACCAATCCGAAATGCCCCGGAGATGTCGTAATTGTATGTAATGGTTCATCACACCCCTGTCCAATCCCCGTCTTGTAATACTTCGTGATAAATGCTGTCACAAGTCCGTATCGGTTCGATGTATCAATCGTCTTAATCGGTTCCGTTAAAAGCTGTCCTCTTGAATCACCGGCTCTCGTCTCTCCGTGATATTGAATGATGTATGCCAGTGCATCTTTGTTTTTCACGATATAAGGAGATTCTGCATCGATGATATATTTCTTGATACCGTTTGCTATTCTCTTCTGTGTAGCTTCTGCAAGTGGTTTCTTTCGCTCAAATATCGAACTTCCAAGGTCTGACCAGTCAATGTAATCTCCACAAGATTTCCACTTCTCAAATCCGATGCCGTCTGCACTGTGAGTCTGCTTTGGGAATCTGATTTCCCGTCCATCTCTACGGAATACTGCATACCATCTCTTTCTTGTGGTTGGTGCTCCGTAATCCGCAGCTATCAATTCTCTACTACCAAAACGGTACCCGAGGTTCTTCATTGCTGTAATGAATTTTTTATAATCCTCACCTTTTTTCTCCGGTATCGGATAACCTTTTTCGTCCAACGGACCCCACTGTTGTATTTCCTCCACATTTTCCATCAACACCACATCTGGAAGAATCTCCTTTGCGTGTTTGTATACCGCCCACGGAAGAATCCGAAGTCCTTTTTCTCTCGGCTTACCGCCCTTTGCTTTTGAGTGGCTTGTACAATCTGGACTCGCCCACATAAGAGCCACATGCTGTCCTTTTGCATATTTCTTCAAATTGACCTTAAAAATATCCTCAGTCAGATGAAGTGTATCTGGATGATTTGTCTTATGCATCAATATAGCATCTGGAGCATGGTTAATAGCTATGTCTACCGGTCTGCCGAGTGCCATTTCTATTCCTACAGATGCACCACCACCACCGGCAAAGCAATCTACGATTAAATCTTTCATTTCAACGTTACCTCCATGAAGTCCTCAATGCTCATCTGCGACTCTTTTGCAACTTTCAGCATTTCATTTTTTGCCCTTGTGTAGAAATTCCGATCAATCTCAAATCCAAATGCACTTCTACCGAGATTTCTTGCTGCTCTCAACGTGCTTCCTGATCCGCAACACGGATCAATAACTACATCTCCAGGATCAGTAAATGTCTGAATCAATTGTTCCAACAACCTTACTGGCTTCTGAGCCGGATGAATTTTCGGAATATCTTTTCCGTCCTTTTCCCACTTGAACCAGTTAAATACCATATGTCCTGTACCTCGAATCGTTTTTCCATTTTCATCAAACTGTGCGCCATTTCTAAATTTCGGTAATTTGTCCCGATACAATACCAGCGCATATTCCGTAGCACCTACAATACGCATATTTGCTTTCAATACCTGTGGACTGTAATTTTTCACAAATACAAGCGGTATGTAATTCACAAAGCCATGTTTCTTAGCTGCGTTGATCAGTGTGCTTAACTGTTCAAAACTGCAAAATACAATCATGCACGGAGCATCAGAACTTCTGCCACACTTGCCGGCTTTCTTAGGTTCTTTCTTCAACATCTTTGAGCAAAAATGGAAATACTCATACAGATTGAAATTGAAATCTGAATTAAACGCTGCTTTCTCTGCAAGTTTACTTTTACCGTTCTTATTATCCCTACCTACGTACCACATTGGATTACTTCCGTAAAAGTTGCTTCCTACATTGTATGGCACATCAGCTATAATTAGCTGCGCTGGTGGGATTGCATATTTTTTGTAATTCTGCATTGAATCTCTATAAATATCACATTTAAGTTTTTTTCTTTGTTTCATCTTCTCGAAAGGAGCCGATATATCTTTGCCCGGCCGGAGCTCCGTCTCCTTTCTGTAATTTACATACTTTCTAACAGTACGGTTTTAAGTTCCAAAGTACCATCCGCTTCTATCCATGCGATAGCCAGAAAATCATTGTCGTAGGCACACGAAGAAAAACCATCTTCAAATCCAATCTCGAACTGTATTCCTTTTTCTTCCAATGCAGACTTAATTTCTTCGTCCATTCCAAAATCATTTCCATCTTCATCTTCACGGTATCTCGAATAGTATTCGTCAATTTCTCGATAATACTTTTCAATAATTTCTTCTATTATTTTTCTAATCATCACTTCACCTCATTCGCTACCAGGAATCCCATTCTAGCAACATTCCTAAGATTATCCCTAATCAGTGCCTTGTTCGGCTGTCTATGCCTTCTCAGATACGCCCACCATGATTCATACTCTTCCGGTCCATCCGGTTCATTCGCCAGATAGTCCACGGAATATTCATACTCAGCTTTTGCAACTTTCAAACACTGAATCATGTAATCTATCTTTTCTCCTGTGTTCATGACTACTCCTTTACCCGGCAGATTTCTTCGTACACTGTAAAGAATTTTCCCTCATGCTCTTTGCAGTATTCTTTCAAAACCCTTTTCATTGCTTCCTCTTTTACTTCCGTGACATCTTCCTCGTATACACATCTTTTCACTTTGCCCGTATCTTCAATCACTCGAACAACGTAAGCAAGCTCAACCTCGATTTCTTTCTTCTCATGGTCTTCCTTCCACTGTTTTAGGATTTCAACTACTTTATCAGGATGTTCTCTTCTGTAAGCCGAACAAAACGAATATCTAGATTCTTTAACGAGTTTTCCTAACTCGCAATTTTTGCACTCTCTTGTGCACATATCTGCCAATACCTTGATTGCTTCTTCTGCTGTCAGTTCATCCTCTGCCAATCCTTCAAACATTTCATCTGTCCAGAACCATTCACGGTCTGATTCTTTAATGCAGTATGCATCATCATACACTTTTGAAATTTCAACATTCTTTCCACAATGTACCGCCATATCTCGTACAAATATTTGTCCACCGTAACGGATATTTTCTTTAAGGTCACTTCTAACCTTCACCTTATCGCCAACTTTATACCTCATTTTCACTCACCCGATCTTTCACACAAATTCCATTTATTTTCATATTGCTAATTGGAATCACAACACATTTCTGACCATCAACAACCTGTACATCCAAATAATCTGTGAAATCTGCATTCAGTTCCATTTTTCCCTCGGCAAATTCCACTTTCAGTTTCTTTGGATTAACAATATTGGTAGCCATAAATTCCGTCTTTTCTCCGGCGTATTCATCGTAAATACGGTCAAATTTTTCCATTTGTTCATGAAGAACATTGCTTTCTTCAAAAATTTTCCGCATATCGTCCTTACCGATTTTGTACGGCTCTGGATCAGTTCCATGTCTGATAAGCTCATTGTAGATATTCTGGTGGATGTCTTTGACTGTTTCGCAATCAATATTTTCACAGAGGACATTTTCTACGATTCCATTGAACATTTCTTTCTGTTCATCTGCCGATGCAATCATTCTTGTACCAAGTACGGAATTTATAAACTCTTCTTGAATGTCAGATGACTTTTTTGTGTAATACAGAATCTCATGCACATCAGTTGACCGATCATTGAACGCCGGGAAAAGAAATCCCTTATCTGGCTTGTCCACTACCCAATCTCTCATACGCTCCTGCATTTTTTCTTCCTTGCTGTTGTAGGAAAGTCCAGCCTGTGACAGTTTCACCGGACAAATACTGCAAAGAATAAAATCATATACTTCGTCAGATGCATCCTCCATTGTCTTCCCATCGGTAGACTTCCCTGGAATATCATAAGTACCGTGAATCAGAATGATGTAGTAGTTTCCCGGATAAACGTAGGATGTCATAACCTGTTCGTAAAATTCGTCCAACAGCGCCGGATCTTTCAATCTGGACTCTCTCAGCCCCATAAGCAATTCATGCTCGTATCCCTCTGGATCTCCACTTCTTTCCGTATCTACCATGTACTGCATATTCAGCAGAGTCTTTCCGATGTTTCCAGATAAGGTTTTTCTGAAAATATCAAAATACTTAAACATTTCTTCTTCCGGAAGTGAAAGAAACGCCTGTTCATCTTCCATTTTCTTCTCTTTTTCGCCGTCCACATAACAACCGGCGATTCTTGTGATCGTGCAATTTTCCGGCGTGAACTGCTTCTTAATTTCCTGAACTTCTCTTTTATTCATCACATCAACCCACTTTCTCTTTCTTTGGCTTACCTTGTTCGTATTTATCGCAATCTGCGACTGAACATCTACGACTTTTCTCGTTTATTCCAATGTAGTCGCATCTCATGCCGACACTCAAAAAAGCCTTATTTGACATTCTGAAACAACACGATCGGCATAAATGCCTGTCTGCATTCTTCCCTTTGTACTCAGCTTTTCTGGCTTTTCCGTACAGGATCCCATGTTTATTACATCTTCTGCGAATTGCGTTTTCACCAA
Source organism: Allocoprococcus similis (assembly GCF_054660775.1). Classification (NCBI taxonomy): domain Bacteria; kingdom Bacillati; phylum Bacillota; class Clostridia; order Lachnospirales; family Lachnospiraceae; genus Allocoprococcus; species Allocoprococcus similis. The sequence continues at coordinate 67,617 of NZ_BAAHSG010000037.1, read as the reverse complement.
TTCCATATCTGATAGCCAACTGTTTTATGGTAAGTCCAGATTCAATCTCTTTTCGCAGCTTTTCTGGATCATATTCTTTCTTTTCATGCGTAGCAGCTTCCGACCTAAGATATTTTTCACGCTCTATATATTTGTAAACGGATGCGCATGAAACCCCTAAAGAATTAGCAATATCTTTTATCGGTCGCTTATCATTCCACATCATAAATGCTATTTCTTGCTTATTTTTCATTTGCTGCTCCTCGACTGATTCTCCGTCATTTTCCTGTCAATTTGATTCATAGCCGACAGAAGTTTTTCTTTTGCAAAACTTGTTTTTCCAGATAATTCAAAGATTTTCTGTGATTGTACCTGTAGTTTCATACATTCTTCATCGGTTCCGGTAGCATCTTTAAATTCACGGACTATCTTTCTACATTCAAGTCGCACTTCTTCATCTGTCAGGTATTTATCCTTAAATGGAATTTCTTCCTGTTTTGCCTGTACAAAACCATCTCCCGATCCGTTCCATCCGTATACTTTGTTTTCAGTGAAGCTATTTTTCAGTCGCTTACTTTCTACTTCGTAATACAGCGGCACAAAATAATCCTGTATCCCACCATCACGATCTTTTGCGATCTCAACCACATTGGATGCCTGATAGATTGGATCATCGTCCTTCCACCCAAACATCTGCTTACTTAGCCGAATAAAATCATTATTCACACGATGGACAATAAATGCATTGTCTACAGCATTTCCGAGATCCGCAGTACCGGAAATATCATCCAGTCTCAAAAATCCCATTGCTTTCCTCGGATGAGCCACAAACATGATATGTATGTCGTACTTCTCAGCCATCTTATGCAAGGTTAATACAAACTCTGTCTGAGCTTCAAATTTGTTGTCAGAAAGGCTTTTTATGTTAAATGCCATAAGATTATCCAGTATGAGCAATTGTGGCTTATTTGCTTCAATATGCTTCTCTAGCTGTTCTTTAACAGCTTGGAAATCATTACCGTACTCATTGTTGTATAAATGAAAACTTTTTCCGAGCCATTCAGCAATCTTTTCTTGATTCTGTTTCGACACATTGTAGTATCCATCAAACTGAGTTGGCTCTGCATATGCTTTCCCGGCAGCCTGAAGATTCATCCACCGCATAAAGTTTTGTGGAGATAACTCACCAGAAAATACAGATACTTTATTTCTGTTTTCTACACAATCCAGGCATAATTCTGAAATCAAACTCGACTTGCCGGAAGCGCGCAATCCAGATATTACCGTAACGTATCCGGTCTTCAATCCACGCATCCGTACATCTATATCCTTGATTCCGGTTTTTACAAATGTTTCCGGCGGCTTCGGCATTTCCATAATGTCTTTTGCCGTAAGGAATACCGGCTTTCCCTCTTTTTCCTTAATATGCACCGGCTCTTGTACTTTTTGCGAATGAGAATAGATTCTTTCAGCATACTCCTGTTGCTTTTTTTCGTAAGCATCCGGCTCATACAACAGACGCACATCTCGCCATGTCTTATCAGCGCAAGAATTGTGAAAGCAATGAAAACCGATTGCGCCGCTCGCCGTTCTGAAAATACAAGCATCCTTACCCTTGTGATTGCTGTCAAACGGACATTCATCCAAAATATACTTCACGCCGCCGGAATAAGATGTTTTTCGATATCTCAATCCGTACTTACTAAGCCATTCATCAAGATCGAACTCTGCTGGTTGATAATTATTGTATCTCTGAGGTTTTTCCTCTTTCGGCAACATATCAGCTAACTTCTTAACATATTTAGCATCATTTATCCTGATTTCTTCTGGATCACCGATAACCATACTCATTCGGTGTGGTCTTTCTTCTGTGTTCGCACCTTTTTGTGCCTGCGTTCCGTACAGCTTACACACCCTTGCCGGATTGAAATTTTTCAAGTCAATCTGAATTTCATCATCAGAAAAGTACATATCCAGTACATTCAGACACTTCTTTATCAGCTCTCTATTTTCATCTGAATTTTTCATTTTCACTCGGTACAGTAAATGAACGCCATTTCCGCTGAACCCAAATAACGGATCATAGAAACCAATATTTTTCATAAAGGAATAAACCTTATTTCCGATTTCTTTTGCAGCTGCTACCTGATCGTCACTGGAAGATGTTCCGGTTGGTCGCTTAGGATCTACGTCAATGAACAGCCAATCATAGCCAACAACATCATTGTCACTCGAAGTAGCTTTTGCATTTTTCTTAAAGAAATTCTGTTGCTCCCTACTGTAGCAAGCTTCATTCAGGCTATTCAGTGTTATGTATATATTGCAGTTAGCATAATCCCGGATGTCTTTGTTAAATGCTTTTATCAGGTCATCAGCCGTCTTGAAGTACCCACTGTACATCTGCTTACTGTTATAAATTACTCTTACCTCAAAAAGCTGATTCTCCGTTTTAAGAAGCGATATAGCCTTTCTGATTTCTGTCTCACTTATCATTTACTGCTCCTTAAACAATTTCTCCACATACAAATCCATCGAATGTACCAACTTTATACAATTTCCATGAAGTGCATGATTTTTCCATGAAGAGAATTTCTCTTCCATTTTTGATTTTTCCATCTTTCCATTTTTCACTTCCTTAACCCATTTATTGAGTCTTTTCTTTATTTTCCTTTTATTCTCGCCTGTTATTTTGCGAATATATTTTCCATCTGCCGTCATATAGTGATGAAACCCAAGAAACCTAATGCCTTTCCTGAATGGTATAATTTGTGTCTTTCCATTCAATTCCAGTCCAAGGCTTTTCAATAGCTCTCGAATACAATCAAGACACCACTTTAAATATTCCTTGTTTTGATGAAACAAATAAAAATCATCCATATATCTTCCGTATTCAACAATTCCAAGCTCGCCAGTTATCATGCAATCCACCGGATGCACCATGAGTAGTGCGTACACCTGTCCGGCTTGATTTCCAAGTGGCAGTCCCGGATTCTCACTGCTGTCTATCAATACATGATTGAGCCATACCGCATAAGGATCCCGGAAGAAATAATCTACAATATCTTCCAAAATCCAATGGTCAATCTCATAAAAGAAATGTCTGATATCACATTTCAATATCCATCCATCAAGACCGTGTTTCTCGTAAAACGCTTCCATATGATCTTTAAGACCATTCAACGCATATAACGTTCCTTTTCCTACTTGCCCGGCAGAATTATATTTGACAAACACATTTTGCAATTTTGGATGCAGAATATTGTCACAGAAAACGTGCTGTACAACCTTATCCTTAAATGTGCAAGACTCAATCACTCTTTGTTTCGGTTCAAATATTTCAAACCGATTATACGGTGCTACCGTATATGTCTGATTTTCCAGTTGCTCTTTCAGAATGTTGATTCCGTCTAAAGCCATCGAAGAAAATTTTGCAGTGCTGCTATTAAATTTCTTGCCAGATTTAGCTTTCCGATAAGCCCTATACAGATTGTCGTAATCTGTAACAATATTCCTATCCATTGATACTCCTTTATATTTGCCTCTAAGAGGGAGGTCTGTTTCCTTTTTGTATCTTCTCTGATTTCGGCTTCATGCCTACTCTTACTGTCTGCAATACAGAATGGGCGAACACCGTTACTGTTGTTGTAGTTATTGTTGTTGATGTTACCGGACGGCGAAACAACCGCTTAACGGAAACAAACCTAAATGTATTTACCTCTGTCTATCTTTCGTTCTCCAAGCAATAGCCATGTGCTTAACATCAGACACCATCTTTGACCAATATCCCATGCTATCCGAATTGATTATGCGCAATTCATGAGACATTTCTATGTAAAACAACAATTCATCACAATAAGTAATTGCTTTTGTTTGCAGTTCCAGGCGATCTCTTTTGTAAGCTTTAATGTCTGTTCTATTTGCTTCAAAGAGCATTTCATAGATTTCCATTGACTTATTTTGCATTTTGTCAACAAGCGAAAATCTAAATTTCTTTGGATATCTGTTAGCGTTACTGGTTACTCTTAATGTATGAACAGCCAACTCTTTTGCTTTCAGAATCACTTTCAGGTCATTTTCTGCCATTATTCATCATCTTCCTCAGATTCAAAGATCGAAGAGGAAAAGATACAAACCGGGCGAACACCGCAACCGTAGTTGTAGCTACGGCCGCCGATGCAACCGGACGGCGAAACAACCGCCATCCATCTACTATCATCATTACAAGATGTACTGTATGGCGTAAGCGTCCACCACCATTCATCAGTGTTCGGCAGTAATTTTCTGTATTTCCGGTATTCATCTACGGTAATGAGTGATACATAGTCTTTGCACTTTCCATATTCTATCTGACCGTCAAGCGAGAACAGATCACGCTCAAACCAAACCAAGGATCCTTTCCCAAGTTCATCTTCGATTTTCTTTCTCAGATCTGCATTGAGTTTGAGCCGAAGATCACTGCTTTTCCAGTCATTACAGCTATCATCAAATTCTCGGTCTTTTCCGTAAAATTCGTCAGCAATAACAAGATAACCTTCTTCAAGCTTGTCCAACACTTTCCATTTCATTCCTGCAACTTCAATGATTTCACCAGTTTTCGGCTTCTTGTATTTTCTTTTTAAGGCGCTATAGGCCTGATTCAATTCTTCCAGTTTTTCTCCAAATTCTTTCAATGTCATCATGTTTTTATTCCTCCGTTACTTTGGATACAAAGATATTAGATTTTAAGATACAAAATGGGCGAACACCGTAACTGCCGCAGTAGCAATTGCTGCTGAAGTTACCGGACGGCGAAACAACCGCTACTGAATTACCCCATCCTCTTTCTTCGGTACTCCATGCAGTACACGTCCAATACCAATCCGGAAGATCTTTATTAACCAATAAATCATTATATTTTCTTGCTTCATCGAACGTCAGTGGTCTTACTTTCGCATGAAGAACTAAATCTTTTCTCTGCATATCTACAGTTGCTAAACTTACCTGTCTGCTACATAAATTATCTGAATCGAATTCCTCTTTAAATTCAGGGAAAATTTCTTCTTCAAAAAGATCAGACAGCTCTGACGTAAAATATTCGTTACTATCATCATCAAAACGAACATCTTTCCTATACAGTCCTTCTGTGGTAACTGCTGTTTTATCGCCTTCCTGTTCCAGAACAATAAATCTCCCGATGCCTGTATCGAACTTTCCACCAACCGGAATTTCGTCCAGCCGAACCTTATTTTTCCGTTCTCTTTCCTCTAACATTGCTACAAGCTCTTTTGCTTTTTCTAATTCTTTGCTCATTTTCTATTCCTTTCTGGCTTACTGCCATTCATCTGCTGCTAATTTGCTTGCCGGTTTCCAGCCTCCGGTGCATTGATTTTGTTCTGCTACCTGTTGATTTTTTGGCATTCTGCTTAATCTATCCCAAATAACACCGGAGTAATTATTTGCCATTGAATCATCAACAACTTTCTTCAAAGCTTCTATTCCGTACTCACGATATCCAGAAACAAACTGCGTGATCGTCTTTTTTAGTCCAATCTCTGTTCCATAGTGATTGCTTGACTTAGGCTTTCTTCCGTCTTTATACTCCATCCATTCTTTCAAACATTGATGCAAGTCCTCGTTTTCTAAAACATAGTCACTGTCCTGATGGATGTCGTTCTTCAAAACATATTCAAGATTAGATACATTGGAATTTTTTGAATAAGAATAGTCAGTTGTGTCGCCAGACACGGAATTATGCTTATCTATACTATTCTTTTCTTCTCTATTCTTATCTATTCTATACTGGGTATCCGACTGGTCTACCACTGGTATACCAAGTAGTAAATCGTCATCGGATTCCGTAGTATTTCTAAGGGAATATCTGCCATTCGGTTGCACCGTTAAATGAGCTTTTTCTTCCTGATAAATTGTTTCTGTGTATCTGTCTTTCCTCAAATAATTATTGATTCTCCAATGCTTGATTACACAAATCCCGTCTGGAAATTGAATAACAAATGATTTTGCAACAAGCAGATCATAGTCATTCTGGTTCGCTCCGATAATCTTCATTACTTTCTTTGCATTATTCAAAAATCCGTCATCGTCTGCTCTCATAGAGAGATGAAAGTATAATGCCTGTGTGGATAACGGCATTTCCAAGAAAGCATCCGAGTCAATAATCTGTTTGGAAAACATTCTCTTCTCTGCCATCTAACTCACCTCCGTGAGCTTTCCAAGCTTTTCAAGAATAAACTGTATCGTTCGGTCAGCGCACTTCCATGGATTTTCGTAAATTTGACTTCCACTGAAATGCAAAACCTCACATCCAGAAGATTTCAAATCGTAATCTCGTTCATTGTCTCTCTTAATCTGAGTCTTACTCGAATGATACTCATGCCCGTCACACTCAATAACCAGCTTTAAGCCGTTTTCTGGTGTATATATTTCTAAGAATTCGGCATCTGTGGCGAAGCAGAAATCAGCAAAATATTTTTTACCATTGCGATTTTTTAATTCATATTGAGGCTGTAGGACGAATTTTATTTTTCTTTCAGCACATAAAATATCGAACGCAAAGCAGAATATTTTCTCTATTGGACTTCTGCATAAACTATAATCAAATCCAATTCCTGTGAATATTTCATATCCTCCGTTACCATTCACCATATATTCAGTCATTTTTTCAAAGAACATTTCCTTACACCTCATAGGAAGTGCATTAAATGATTCAGTTTCCAGTTTATAAGCATTTATCATCTTTATCTCACCTCCCGTTGCAGTAATTCCAATACCATACGCCCCTGATCCCGATTGTGGCAGAATATGAACTCCACGCCGTACTCTTTCTGCATAGTCTTGCAAGCTTTCATGAGTGTCTCACCCCTGGTTGCTGCCGGATATCTCTGTGCGCGCCTGTATATTGGATTTCCGCTCTTGTAATAACCAACCACATCATTTGTACGCTTCATCACGAAAAGCCTCGGATTTTTCCATTTATGAAGCTCGTCCAGTGATTGAATTGTCGGATTGTAAATGTCTTTTGTTCCGGTAATCAAACCACCGGCGTTCTGTACCAACACATACAACTTAATGCCGTTATTCTGTGCCAAGATACATTCATCCCGGAACCTTGCATGTTGTTTTCCGCAAATGTCGCCTACAAGTTCCTGAATGTCTTTCTTTGTATCTACAGTCACATTGAAAGTTCCAAGAAAATCCATCTTTTTCACTGGAATTCCCCTCTTTTCTTTTCTGGAAATCGCATCAAGAACCTTATCATTTGCAACAATGTAATCACCACACGGGAGCGGATAATTCATTACTTCAATTCCAATGCTTTTCCAATATTGTTCCTTTTCTGTATGTTTCCCAGCTTGTTGCGCTTTATCACTAATCAGTATCATTGGAATCACCTCTTCTGTTGTAATGCCGTTCATTAAGCACGTATTCTTCTGCTTTCTTCTGATCTGCTAAAAGATTTTTGAGCCTGTCTATGAACTGCTTGTTCTGCTTATCTGCATAGAATTTAGCTACCTTTTCGACAAATTCAACTCTGTCTTTCATAGCTCTACGGTCATTTCTCTGTTTATGTACCCGCGTTGCTATTTTGCAGCGTTCATCGTAATTATGCGCAAACTCGATATCATGCAGAAAATCTTGATTCATTCTGTCGTATTTATAGACCTGTGTTACGCAGTCTTTATACTCTTTATCGCAATATTTTAAGAAATTCAGAAACTCGTCTATGATTTCAGACGGCTTCGTTCCTTTCTCCATCCACAACCGCCTCCCTTCTTTTCCTTGCTCTGTATTCCCGTTGCTTTTGCCTATAATGTTCAGGGTTCTTCGCCCGTTTTGCACGTATAGAAGCATTTACCCGATCACGATTTTCTTTCTTCCATTGATTAGATTTTTTAATACATTTACCTGAATTTTCATCGTAATACTTCTTGTTTCTCTGTCTGATTTCTTCACGATGCTTTTCACGGTATCTTCTTTGATACTCTTTATTCCTTGCATCTTTGGCAGATATAGGGTTTACAAATCCTTCAATTTCATCACCTTCTAAATAATCTTCTATTTCCATGCCACTATATCTACATTCCACATAAGGGCAGTTAAAACAATTAGGAACACAACACTTCGGTGGCTTTTTCTTTTTATTCGTCAAAACTACCACCTCTTAGTTAAATGGTAACTGAGTATCCACTCCGTCAGGAATATCAAGAAATCCATCAGAGCTTACCGGTGTACTTCCGCTACCATTATTTTGACTAGCAGCTTTGCTTTCCACAAATTCATGTTCATCCACAATAACATCTGTCGTGTAAACTTTCTGACCATCCTTGTTAGTATAAGAGCCAGTCTGAATACGCCCAACCACAGCGATTTTTGTACCTTTGCGGAGATATTTTTCAGCAAACTCCCCTCGCTTTCCAAAAGCAATACAATTGATGAAGTCTGCACTCTGCTCACCATCCCTCTTAAACTGTCTATCAACTGCCAGAGTGTATCTTGCTACCGCTGTAGCATTTTCCCCCTGTGAATATCTAACTTCTGGATCCCTTGTGCATCTCCCAATGAGAATAACTTTATTCATGTAATTTTCCTCTTTTCTATTTTCTTAACTGTTCTATTGCTGCTATCATAAATAAGATACTGGCAATCAAATATAAAATCTTTTGCCACTTTCCATCTACAAGTACGAAGCAGGCAAAATCTAATGCTGCACCAATAGCGTATAGCATTGTTTCCTCCTAAAACGGCATCAGCCTAAATTCTTTCTCAGCTCCTTTTTCTGCAACCCACACATCCACATCACAGTCAACTATCTCCTGTATTTTCTCCGTGAACCTCACTGGATTGCCATTTCCGGCGCTTAAATGTATCAAGCCTATACTTCTTAGACTTACACTGTTAATCTTCTGTATAAGCCGTTTACACGTCTCAAGTTCCATGTGACCGGTTAATACATGGTTGTATTTAGGATCACTATCTTCAATTCTGATATAGTCCTCTGCATAATTACATTCGATCAATCCGTAGTTGATATGCATTTTTGAAAAATCATACGGGCAATACTCAGCATCTGTGATGAAGAGAATCCGTCCATCCGGTGTATCAATCAGCCATCCGTCACATTCTGTTTCCCCATGAGGTACACGAAATGGAATTACGGAAAACGTACCTAACTGCTGCCGTTTCATCCTCTGTAAGCCTATGGTTTTCTCTCCCATTACCGTTTCAACATCTGTTTCGACTTCATCTGATGTGTACACCATGATTCCGTACTGTATATATTGTTTAATATATCCAGCGTGATCACCATGGATATGGGACAGTATGCAACCGTTCACCATGGAAGTCTGATAATCAATAGCTTTCAGCATTTCCTTAGCCGGAACTCCGCATTCCAGGAGAAGAATATCTTCCCCTGAAATCAGAGCATAACCGTTACCGGAGCTTCCAGAACCAATCGTTTTAACTATCATCTCTCACAATCTCCACTTTATATCCAAGCTCTTTGCAGATTTCAGAAACGGTCATTTTTCGTACTTCTTCACGATCCCAAATACGGTTGCGTTCATCTGAAAGCATGTAGTTAAAACATCCTAATGCTGGCTTGAAAACTTTCACAATATCAAGGTCAGAATCATACGGCCATGTCATATTACTTTCATGTGGATGTCTTCCTTCAAGCGTCATATAGCAGTTCGTTCCAATACCGCATAATTTTCCATCCAGATTGATAATCAAGTATTTTTTACCAAGTCTTGTTTCAACAACCATTCCTGTTTGTAAATCTTTTAATTCCATGTCTTTACTCCTTTGCAAACTCTGGTGTTTTCACTTCAACAGCTTCAGATTCAGCTACTACAGCTTCATCTTCCACGGTAAATTCCTGTGAATTTTCATTCTTCTTGATTTCTTTCTGCACTTTTATCTGGATATCTTCTCCGAAATCATCTGAAAAATCATTATCCAGTACTTCCTCACGTGTGTACATTCCAGTGGTTAATTCAGGGCAATTCAAATTAGCAAAGAAAGAAGCTGCACGATATCGAAGCATAAGCTGTGGAAGTGTCTTCCATTTGGTCCCATTCTTCTTTGTCCATCCCTCTGCGTCTGCCATATCCATAGTCACTTTGATTCCATCTACCCTGCGACCATCTTTAGTGGTCCAGCACTTGCACGAATACGGTTTCCCGTCTTTTTCGGCTTCATCAAACTGCAATTCCATATCATACTTTTCAGAATTGTTAATCATTGCAATTAAGAAACTGCTCTTCCATGTCGGTCTTCCTTGAATTACATACAGATTCTGCATAACTGTAAGCGGATCAATGTCAAATTTCTGTGCCTGCGAAATGGCGATCAGACAGTTGGCATCATTTTTCTGGAATGTCTGCGGTACAATCGTACTGCTTGCCAACGCTTTAGCCATCTGCATAGCCATAATAAAATTATCGGACGTGCCGAAAATTCCAAGACTGTAATCCGTCACTTTGTTATTTGAAGCTGTCACAACTTCTTTTTTCTTTTCTACTGCTACTTCATTTTTTTCTGTCATTTAGTTTCCCTCCGCATCTGACTTTCCATTTGCCAGTCTAATCGCAATTCTGATTGCTTCTGGTCTTGTGAATCCTGATTCTTCAAACGCCGTAACCATACCTTTAAAAACACTTGCCATAGCTACAAACTCATTGTCAGGTTCACCAATGTTTGTTCTTGTCAGTCTTTCAAATGCCAATTTTGCACCGATTCCGAAGTCAAATTTATCTTCTGGACTGCATTTCGCAATCCCTTTTCTGCCTGTCGATTTATCCAGAGCGATCACATCATTATATTTTCTGTAAATCACAATGCACTCTTCAACTGGTTTTAGTGAATCTGCAAATGCTGATCCGGAAGCGAAACTTCCAACTAAATCTTCTTCCGCATTAGTTACTACTTCATACTTATATTCGCCGTCTCCAAAATCTTCTGTAATTTTGATCACATTGCCTTTTCTGGTAGTTTTTGTGACCTTATACAGTTTTCCAACTTCAAACTTCATATTTAGCCCCTCCTAATCTTTTCCATCACCATCAAGTAACACATCCAGAAGCATTCCGAGGAAATCCGGCATTGGTTCTTCGTCCTGCTCTTTACGAGAATCACTATTCTCACTCTCTTTTTCGTCACCCAACTTTTCTTTTAACTTTTTAAGTCCATCTTTAACACCTTTTATTGAATCAATGATTTCTTCCTTTTCTGTCATTGCAGACCGACGAACAACCTTATCAATCCACTTGTCCGCATCTTCTTTCGACATTCTTTCTTCGAGCGATTTACGCACACATCTAAGGATCTCTGTTGTTTCAAAGAGTATTGTAGGGGCATTTCCTTTAATCTCCCCAACTCCGTTTTCAAATTTAATCATTCTATTTATCCTCACTTTCTACTTTCAATTCTTTATCATCAGTTACCGTTAAATAAATCATCTGCGCATCCATCTTCGGTACATTGAAATCATTTATACTTTCTGCGTTGTCCACGAATATCGGACAGCTAACTCCGTACAGATTTGATAATGAATGGATAATGTCTAACCCAGCTACAATTCTGTGGCCATTGTTAAGACTGGACAGTGGAACTCCATTTACTGTACATTCGCACGTTTCCTTGATTCCGCCATTGATCTGCTCTGCAAACAGCTTGAATGATACAATTTTGAACATTCCATTGATCTTATCAGAAATCATGTTCATCTTTGTGCGAATGAAATCTTCCACAAGATCAATCATTTGTTCCTGATCTGAAATTTTCTGTCCGATCGCTTTCTGTTCAGCTTCCAGTTCAGCGATACGAGCTTTAACTTTTGTGTTGTCTGCTGCCATAATCTTTCCGGCAATTTCTGCAATTTCATTTTTCAAAACCGCTTTTTTCGTTTCAAGTTCTGCTTTTCCAGATGTATCAGCACTCATGGATTCGATCTCTTTTTCAAGTACCGAGATTTTCTCGACAGTTGCCAGGTATTCAGCATTTTCAGAAACATCAGCCGTAATTGGATACTTGTTCAGCTCTTCTTTGGCTTCATTGTGCGTTTTCTGTTTTTCTGCCAGTTTTTTACTTTCTTCTGCCATTTGGTTACGGAGTTCTTCTTCTTTTGCTTTCAATTCATCCCTGAGAGCAGCGGATTCTTTTCCGTCCTTTTCAATCCGAGCCAGATTTTCAGCACGCTTTTTTTTAAAAGCTTCTTTATCTTTTGCATATTTCGCTTCATATGTAGTTTTACGAACCTCATAATCAGCAATCTTTTTCTGTTTAATTTCTTCCGGCAACGCCTGTCCACAAGTAGGGCAAATAAGAGCATCTTCTGTCAGAGGTTCAAGTGGTGTAAGCGCCGGATAAGCTTTTATCTTTTCGGCTTTCCATTCAGCAGACAACCGCTCCGTTCTTGTTTTCTGTGCTTCGTATCTGCTATGTGTCGCATTGATTTCATCTGAAAGCATTGCAATTCTATGATTTACGTCTGCAAGGTTCTTTTCAGTAGCAGCTACTTTCTCTCTTGCTACTTTGGAATTTTCCATAAGCTTCTGATTCTCTGCATTCTGGATCTCTGACAGATGTAATTTCTGATTCATAATTTCTTCACGCTTGGAGTTAATCTCTTCCAATTTGCTGTTACCGCCGGAGATTTCATCTTCTACTTTCTGCAGAGCCACTTCCTTGGCTGCTTTTTCAACTTCTAATGCTCCTACATCAGCAATCACAAGTTGTTTGGAGATTTCATCAATACGTGCCGGGATCTCAACCATATCCTTATTCAATGCCGTTTTCGCTTTGGTGTATTTCTTCAAAATATCTTCCGTACTGGCAATTCTCAGCTCCGGAATCAGTTTTGCATATCTCTCACCGAATGTTTCAGCGATTTCCGCATCAGAGAACGTTCCAACAAACTTCATCAGAATCTCACGCTGTTTTTTCCATGGTAATGCATTGAACGCCGCCGGATTGGTAATCAGTGTGAAAATATCTTCATCAATGATACCAGCAATAAAATCTTTGAAATCTTTCTGACTTTTTGGATATCCGTTGATTCCAAACTCATTGATATTGCCCTGTAACTCTGTAGTGCCGGTCCCACGTTTCTTTACCCATTTCTGCTTCTGGACTTTCTTTAACTCATATTCATTACCATCTACAGAAATCTTCGATTCTACGGAAATCTCAATGTTATCAATCATCTTTCCGTTTTCATCTAATGGTCTGATATCAAAATTGGAACTTCCGAGTGAGTCCCTTTCAAACAACAACCATGTAAATGCATCAAATATGGTTGTCTTTCCAGTGGCATTCGCACCGGAGATTCTGGTTTTATCTCCAAACTCAATGGTTCTGTCCTTACATCCTTTAAAATTTTGGATATGCATGGACAGCAATTTAATCTGCTTCACCAACTATCACCCTTTCTTCTTTATCTATAATTTTTCTGTCTGAACTGCTTTTATGGATAATGTGCAGATAGTCCGTATCTTCAAGCAGATTCATCCATTCTGCCGGATCAAGTCCGACCGCCACCAATAATTTTTTATTGGCTAAACTTAATTTCTTCGGTTGCTTCATAGTCTCTCCTTGTGTTACTATGTAAGTGGTTTTATGTATTTGCGTCCTTTGAAGTTGCCGCTTCGGGACGCTTTTTAATTGTTTTCACGCCTTTATCATCCAGGCAATCTGCGAAATTCTTTAGATATGCGATCGCCATACTTTTGTGATAGTCTGCTGTCTTATCAACTCTTTCCAAAGATTCAAGAGTTGCGATCATCTTATCAAGCTCTGATACTCTCATAGCTAAACCTCCTATCCAAAAAGCAATTTGTGAATGCACATCCCGGCAATAATCAGCACAGAGCCGCCAGCTCCAACGATTGAACCGAGTATTTCGTCCAATTCCTGTGACATTTTTCTACTCTTTCTCATGGCAACTCCTAACTGGCTATGGCTTCTTTTACCGGAATCGGTGCAACCATAAGGGAGATATCAAGTTTTTCTTTTTTGATGGCTTCATTCAGTTCATCTACCGAATTGATTCCAATTGTTTTCAGTTCGGCTTCGAGCTTTTTCAGTTTTTCTTCCATATAAATTACACCTCCTATACCGCCAGACACATCTGAGCATTTTCATCCTCAATTTCCTCTCTCAGACATCTTGGCAATTCGTATTTTTTAATAATCTCAACTGCCAAATCACATTGGCTCCGCTTAATTGCCTTATAAGTATTCACACCGAATTCTCTTCTGAGCTGTGCATCCACATCGCTGTATACTTTGTGCATCAGACTCTTATTCTTGTATGCCGGTGCATCCTTTCCGCCCATCAACGGAACTACTTTCTGATTTTTAGCTCTTGTGATTCTCTGGCATTCAAGTGCTAACAATGGCATGTCTGCCTTAAATTCCTGCAGGTCCTTATCTACCTTGTCAATTTTCTCTGTTAGTTCTACATTGCCTTGAGCGAGCAACTGAATCTTCTGGTCGGTTGTCATTGGCTTCTGATAAGAACCAGTCTTTCTGATTGCAGGAAGCACTTCTGATGTAACCCAGTGTTTAAATCTCTTTGCGGATTCCAGCTTACTTCCAAAGATTAAAGCGTATAAACCGGATTCGTTGATAAGTGCTGTTTGAGTTTTTACCACATTCCCATTTTGGGAATCTGCCTCAAGGACTTTTAAAATCCTGTCTTCTTCTCCAACATGAGTTGAAACAGCTTTACTTGCATTGGAATACCCTAATGCTTCTGCCACATCTTTTCCAACAAACCAAGGTTCATTCTCGATTGTTACTGTTCGGATATCACCGAACTCTTCTGAATTAAAAATTTGTAATTCGTTCATTCTTCTCCTTCCCCCGCATTGTTTTCACCGGCAATTAGTTCATCCACCGTACACCCTAAAACATCAGCTACTTTTTTCAGATTCTTCACTGTAGGGCTTACGCTTCTTCCCCACTTGCAAATACTGCCGGTTGATACATTTGCTTTTTCTTCCAACTTATTGATTGATATGTCGCACTTCTTTGCAAACTTGCAAATGTTCTCGTAAATCAACTTCTCACCTCCTACATTATTTTTATATAAGTTCTGAAAATATCGCCAAATTCTATTGACTATCTTCTGAAAATATCCTATAATTTGAATCACCACAAACAAATAAATAGAACATTGGCATTCTGATTTATTTTGCGATTTTTTCAGAACTTGTAATTTTATTATACGCGATATTTTCAGAATGTCAAGTGATTTTTTGCGATTTTTTCAGAAAGGAACAGAATTATGAAAGAACGTATTAAAAGCTTATGTAAATCACATGGCATATCAATGAATAAGCTTGAAGATACTCTTGGTTTTGGCAAGGGATATATAAGCAAATTAGGAAACAGCACGCCTAATACAGCTAAAATAAAAAAGATAGCTGATTATTTTAATGTGTCTGTAGAATACTTAATTACCGGCAAAGAACCAAAGGAAGAATCATCCGATCAAGGCTACTATATTGATGAAGAAACAGCCAAAACAGCACAGGAAATCTACAACAATGACAAGATTCTCTTTGATGTATACAACACCGTTGATAAAGAAAGATTAGTTGATTTTGCGAAGAAACTTGCTGAATTGCGTAAAATTGAGGAAGGTGAGGAATGATTGTACTACAAAGGATATTATATAAACGTGGTAATGCTAGATAAGTCATATGGCGTTCCAGGATGCGTCAAACATAACGCTGATGACTCTTATACAATATTCATAGATGCATCATTAAACTACGAAAAACAGCATGAAGTGTTCTTGCATGAAATGAGACATATTATCGGAAATGATTTTGAAGAGGACGATGTTCAGAATATCGAAATGAAAAATCATATGTATGATTATTTTCTGGAAATGTCAGCGGAACTATTTCCGAATTTAAAGAGATTGAAGATTGCAAGCGCAAATTAAATATTTTGCTTTATGAGGAAAGATTATACAAATGAATAAATTATTAAAGTTTCTTTTTCCGGCACCAACCGTTCTGATCACGATTGTATTTTTTGTATTGTTCAGAATTACTGGAAATTTAGATTCTGCGTTGAATAACACTTTTGCGTTTTTTATTATGGCTATGATTCCATTCGATCTCATTATATGGATAATCAATAAAATAGTTCATATTTTGCAGCCAAGTAAGACGGATGAAGTATACAGCGAACCACAGAGTTATGAACATTATCAACAGCCAGATTCTAAAGAAATCGAAAATTTCGCTTCGCTTTGCGTTGCCAGTTGCGAGTTTGACAAAGAGCAAAATTACACAGACGAAGCCACAAACGGAAACGTAAGATACAATGATAAGCGTTTTGATAACATAATTGACGATCCTGTCGTGGTTTCAGTTGTCTCACATCAAAAAGTAAAAGAGTATTCAGAACACATAATGAAGTTGTGCGATAGTCTTGGAGCTGAAATTTGGATCAGTGGAGCATCTTACACAAAGATGTATGTAATATTAAAAGCAATACCATCTCCGGGTGTAAGAGTTCGTTCTATTTTGGCACTTCAAAATGATATTGAAATTTCAATTGGAATGCCTACTGTGATGAATGTCATGGAAAAGAAAGGATATATCGGGATACTGCTTCCGATACAGTATTTTGTTGAAACGGTATAACCGCTTAGTGCGATTATATAAATTAAAACAGGTTTTAAGGAAAGAGGGGCACTTATGAAAACATGGAAATTAGTATCAGGAATTATATCAATTGTTTTATTTGTAATTGTTGGTTTTCAATCTTGTGCTGTAGGAATTGGAAACACATTACAAGATAACGGCGAAGTTGGAGGATCTGCCGGAATAATCGTGGCAATCATGCTTCTTGTCGGCGGTATCGTATCTATCGTTACGCGTAACGGTAGCAAAGGCGGCAATATTGCTCTCATCGTTCTGTTTGGACTCGGAGCACTTTGCGGTTTCACTATGGGTGGAAGTTATTCAGATTTAAGCGTATGGGCTGGTTGGTGCTTAATTTGCACAATTTTAGCAATCGTATCACTTGTGAAGAAACCTAAAAACAATTAATCAAGAAAGCAATCAATTAAAACCTGTAAAATTAAACCGCCCCTACGCCAATAGGGACGGTTTAGCTGAAACATACGCCAATATGCTTCAAAACAACACTCCGAAGAATGCCATTTATTACCAATAAATATTGTATCATCTTCGGAGCAGCCACGCAAGCGGAACAAGCGTTCTTAGTTGGCTGTATTTTTTATACCAATTTTTAGAGAAAGGATGATATTATTATGCCAGAAAAAGAAAAAGTTGTAGCATTGTATGTCCGGGTATCAACCGGGTATCAGGTGGATAAGGACTCTCTCCCTTTTCAAAAAAAGGAATTAAAAAACTACTGCGAGCACGTGCTACACATCAATAAAAACCGGATTGAAGTATTTGAGGATGCCGGAAAGTCAGGAAAGAATACCAAACGTCCAGCATTTGAACGAATGATGGAAAAGGTAAAGTCAGGGCAAGTATCTCATGTGATCGTGTATAAAATTGACCGAATCTCACGAAATCTTGTGGACTTCTCTCTCATGTACGATGATTTCAAGTACAACAACGTAACCTTTATCTCGCTGAACGAGCAATTTGATACCTCTAGCGCAATTGGCGAAGCTATCCTTAAGATTATCCTAGTGTTTGCAGAATTGGAGCGAAAGCTGACATCAGAGCGTGTTACAGACGTTATGATCGGGCGAGCACAGAACGGGCAATGGAACGGCGCACGTGTACCGTATGGCTGGGATTGGGACGAAGAAAAGCAGATGCCGGTGCATTCAAAGAAAGAAGCTCAATACGGGATAGATATGTACCACAGATATTTAAACGGATATAGTACTCTCCGGATTGCTAGATATAATAACGAACACAGCATTCCAACCAAGAGGGGCGGCGAATGGTCTTCTAAAACAGTAGGAGATTTTTTACGGAATCCGATAAATAAAGGGGACTATAGATACAATTATCGGAATAGCGCAAGAGGGAAGAAAAAAGCAAAGGAAGAAGTTGTCTATATAAAAAATGTATTTCCACCACTGATTGATCCCAAAATATTCGATGAAGTAAACAGGCGACTGGATGAAAACTATAAAAAACAGAACACAAACTATATGTTTCCAATCAGAAAACAGTGCAATATTTTTTCTGGACTTATTATTTGTGGAAAATGTGGAGCGCATTATCAAGTATGCAGAAAAGATGAACGTAGGCTGGATGGTTTTCGCCCATCTAATTATGTTTGCACAAGAAAGCGTCAAAAGGCAATATGTGACAGTTTAAATGTGAGCGAAGTTAAAATAGGTCCATTTATGATAAATTATATAGCAGCTATGGTAGACATATCCCAAAAGCGGAAAAAGCTCAAAGACAAAAAAGAATTAGAGCAGCTTATCCTCTCTCATATGCAGTTTACGGATTTAGCTGGAATAGCAGATGATAGTTTGCAAGAAACAATGGATTTATTATATGGACGGTCAACCAACATATGGTCATCATCTCCTATTGAAAAAGAAAGTCAAGATAACGAGAACAAAAAGAATAAATTGAAAGAAAATCTCCAAAAAACAGATCGTGCTTTGGAGCGATTGAAAAAGGCATACCTCTTCGATGATGATGCAATGGACGAAAAAGAATTTCTTGAAATGAAATCCAAACTAGAAATAGATAGGGTGAAAATTGAAAATGAAATTAAAGATATCGACAATGATGCAATAGCGAATAATGTAAACCAGATTGACTTCATTAAAACTGCTTCGCAGTTTTTGATTATCCACAAAATCAATAGTGGTGAGTTTATAGACTATAGAAGTCTTGCAATATTGGATGAAGAATCCATGAAAGCATTTATGAATTCCGTGATCGATCATATTGTGGTGCTAAACAGGCAGATTACCGAAATAGTGTTTAAAAATGGCTTATCGCACAAATTATTATACAGATAAAAAGTCCCCGGAACGGTTGATTTTCCGGGGTTTCTTTATGAAATAATATCAATTTATAAAACATCTACTACCGCGTTCATCTGACAACCGAAAGTCGTCACGCAAAAAGTCAGATCTCTTCCGATCTCCTGTGCTTTTTCGCTTACATACTTCCGCGCTTTGGCAATGTAATAGTACTGTCTCTCCGGCTCAGTAACCGGAGCTTCTTTTGTAAGATCTATTGCATCAAAATCAATATTATTCATGTGTTATTAACCTCTCTATACAAACTGGTTCAACCCTGCATCATATTCATAATCAATGGATGCCAGTTTCTCTGTCAGTTCTTTTTTCTCAATCTGCATTTCCTGGCAAAGGGTATCCAGATCTGCATAAAAATCCCGTAATTTTGTATTGACCACACTCAGAAGGATCATTGGATCCTTTGGTAAATCTGCCATGTTTTTATCCTCTTTTTCTAATAATCATTCGTTTTCAACACGGTATTCCGGATATAATCAAAAGTTTTTTCTTCCCCGTCTGCCGCGAGCATATAGAGAAGTTCTTCCAGAAGTGCCCTGGTATCCTTATGCATCCAGTCTCCTGCAATACCGTGAAGATAATATTCAAGCGGTGATGCATCCGTGTATTTATCTTTCATATAAATCTTGGATGCTGCGATCCGGTCCATAAACATCTCGACCACATACTTTTTGGGCATCTTCATCCCGGTAAGCATTGGTTCCCCTTCCAGTCCGTAGTCAATCCAGTATTCATAATGATGTTTATTGCGCCCTTTATGGTGAAGCCATGCCGAAGAATAGCCCTTTTCTTCTCTTTCCGCGTTATTCGGACTCCGGTTCCCCTGGAAATACCTGCACCCAACCCAGAATTCCGCCGGAGAGTACTTCGACATATCATGCAAAAGTCCCTGCCTGTAAAGTCCTACCTTAAAGCAGTTCTTCATAACCAGATATTTGTGATGTGTTATGGTGCAAAAATGTTTCCAGATTTTCATTCTTTAGCCTGCCTTCCAACAAAAACTTTGATCGTTCGTTCCTCCAGCTGAACCTTCTTATCTTTTACCGGAACTGCTTCTTTTTCATCCAGGACCCCTTCTTTTGTCCCTGCCATGCACGCCCATTCCATTCCTTTTGGAAGGGAAGGAAGTGCAAACGAATGAGAAAGCCAGTGCATATTATATGCAATATAAAAGTTCTTCTCTGTACTTTCTTCATGATAGAATACACCAAGCTGTCTGCTTGCACGCCCTGCCGGCATCTGCCACGCATCCTCCCCATGATAGGAAATCTGAGGGATTCCGCTTCTGCCCATCGTGTCTTCTGATTTTTTCGCTATCTGCTTCATACAGGCTTTGCGAAGTGCAATCAGTCGGCATACAAATGTATATAATTCTTCCTGTCTGGAAAGCTGGTTCCAGTCAAGCCATGATATCAGATTATCCTGACAGTATGCATTATTATTCCCTTTCTGGGTATTCATAAATTCATCCCCAGAAAGGATACACGGCATTCCCTGTGCAAATAAAAGCAAAAAGAACGCATTAAATATCTGATTCTTCCGCAGCTCGTTAACCGCCTTTTTCCGGCTGTTCCCTTCTGCCCCACAGTTCCAGCTGTAATTGTAATCCGGACCATCCAGATTATTCTCACCATTTGCTTCGTTGTGCTTTCCATCATAGGAAACTACATCACAGAGCGTAAATCCGTTGTGGCTTGCAATATAATTATACAGCTGTGTATCCTGATTCTTCAGTTGCCAGATCACATCCCGGATCGTGCCCTCGTCTCCCTTTAAGAAACGGCGCATCACATTCTGGAATCCGTCTTCTTTTTTGAGGATCTTACTTTTCGCAAGCACCGGATCCTTTGCAAGTTCATCCGGATTGCAGATATATGGATTTACAATAAATCCATCCACATGATACTGCATCACCCAGTAACGCAGACAATCCAAAATCAAAGAAAACGTAGTTCCCTCTGTGAAAGGCATCTCAAGAATAACCTCAATTCCTGCAAGATGCATCTGACGAACAAGTGTCTTCATCTCAGTCACCGGATCTCCTGCCGCATATGATGCTTTCGGTGCAAAGAAATACGCTTTTCCATATCCCCAGTAATTCACATGTCTCTGATTCTCATCAAATTCATAAACCGGCATCAGATGGATCTGGTTAATCCCCAATTTCTGAAGATAGGGCAGTTTCTCCGTAACTCCGTCAAACGTTCCTTTGTGTGCGACTCCGGACGAACTGTGTTTTGTAAATCCACGGACATGAAGACTGTAGGCGATCACATCTTCCTTATCCAGATGCGGAAACTGTGACTTTCCCCAGTCAAATGTATCTGCTACGATCCGGGTACGCAGTTTTCTCTTTTCCTTTTCCTTTGACACAGACCAGTGTTCTCTGCCAGAAAATGCCTTTCCATATGGATCCGGAACTATCTTTCCACCGATTTTATAACAATATTCATAAGCTTCCGGACGTTCCAGCACCACTGAGAGAAAGCGTAGATTTCCTGCCACATCAGAGTATGGCATCTCCTGTGAAAATACTGATGCCCTGGCACCTTTTTTATAAATGATCAGTTCACATGTCTGTCCTTCCGGAACTGCTACCGAAAAATTCACTGTCTGTCCTTCCACAGTACATCCCTGTGGAAACGGAAATCCCGCTGCTGTCTTCATATCCACTGTTCCCCCTGTTACTGCCATCCGTCAGCTCCATACATATCTACATTCGAGGCATCAATAAAAAATACATCCAGATACGTTGTCTTTTCATAATCATCCCCGTTTAAAATAGCAAAACCGATTTTGGCTGATTCTTTTCCAAGATTGATCGGTGACTGCGCACTTGTTCCGCGAATCAGGGAATCCGTCTTCTGAAGTTCTTTTTTCAAATCCGGAGAACCATCTACCCCGTAAATCTTTACATCAGTAAGACCAGCTGTTCTTGCTGCAACCAGTGCCCCAAGCGCAATCTGGTCGTTCCCGCACATTACTGCCGTAACATCCTTATTCTCTGCAAAAATCTTGTTAGCTGCTTCTCTTGCCTCGTTCAAATCTCCGCTGACATCTGCTCTTCCTACAATCTCAAATCCCTTTCCGGCAATTGCTTCTTCAAAGCCTGTAATCCTCTCTACAATAGAATTCTGGGTAAGAGCTTCCAGAATTACAATCTTTCCACTATCCGGGTTCTGCTGTATCAGATTTTCTCCGCAAAGCTGTCCGGCAGCTTTATTATCTGAACCAATATATGCATCAATATAATCCGTATCCTTAACTTCCGTATCAATATTGATGATCTTTACACCGGCTTCCTTAAGCTCTTCCAGAGCGGGTGTGATCGCATCTCTTGATACCGGACACAGAAAAATGGCATCCAGTCCGTCTTCGATCATCTGATGGATCTGCTCGATCTGGGTGTCTACATTCAGCGCCGGATCTTTTGTCACCAGCGTACTTCCCTGTGCTTCGATCGCTTCTCTCAGTGCCTGCTCAAGTGTAATATAGTATGGATTTTCCATGGTAATACAACTAAATCCAAAACGATAGCTTTTTGCCTCTTCCTTGCTGTCATCGTCCTCTTCTGTTATTGCATTGTCCTGGCTTGTCCCAACATTCTTCTTACAGCCTGCAGTCATGCCAATACAGAGAACCATCACAAGAAAGATGGAAAAAATCTTTTTCTTCATATAAATAAACCTCCCTGAAACCTTTCTTTTATTGTATCTTTTTTACCGCTAATGTCAATACTTTTCCCCTTGCAAATATCCCCATACTCTGTTAGAGTGATAGTATCAGATTGAAAGGAGAACTGAACAATGGAAAAGGAACATAATCTGCTTGAATCCGATGTTGTCACACTGACACTCGATGACGACGAGGAAATCGAATGCGCCATTATCACAACTTTTAATATGGATTCTACCGAATACATTGCACTTCTTCCGCTCGATGAAGACGGGGGAAATGAGGACGGAGACGTATGGATCTATCGCTTTATCCGTGATACCACAGGCGGCTCCGATCATGATCTTCAGAATATCGAAGATGATGATGAGTATGACCGCGCTGCGGATAAGTTTGATGAATGGCTTGATACACAGGAATTTGAAGGTTTTGATATTGAAGAATAATTATTTTATTCTCTGACCTAAAAGCTCTTCCACAAAACGGGACGGTTTGATACTGTTCCCGTTTTTTTGTGTAATATAGGAAATACAGAGATTATTTTTCGCACGGGTCAGTGCTACATAAAAAAGTCTTCTCTCTTCTTCGATCTCGTCTTTCTTTTCTGCCTTCTGATGCGGGATCTCACCCTCATTGGCATGGATCACAAATACATCCTCAAATTCCAGTCCTTTCGCTGAATGGATCGTCATCAGCTGTACCTTATTCTCCCGCTCTCCTTTGATCTTCCTTGCCTTTGCCTGCTGTTCTTCCAGCTCCTGCGTATATTTTGCAATATGGATTTCCCATTCATCATAGGATTTGAAGTTTTTACTCCTCTCCTCAAGCTCTGCCATCACATCCATCAGCTGCTTCCACGGAATCTGATGTTTTTCGGCATATTCCTTCAGGAAATCATCATATCCGATCTTTTTCCGGATATACTGGATTGCCGCATAAGGTGCCATATTCTTCATCATACGGACATCCACATCAAACTGATCAATAATATCCAGCATCCAGTCCTTATCACAATAAAATTTACGAAGATCCTCAAAATTCACCTGCCGGTTCTCCATACTGTTCCGTGCCAGATACCTGAGCGGCCGGTTACAGATTGTCAGAAAAAGCGACCTGTCCCGCTTTCCTGCTGCCAACTGCAGATATGCCATCATATCTTTTACAATAAAATGCCTGTAAAAATTAGTCACATAATCCCGCATTTCAAATGGGATTCGGTGTTCGCTTAATATTTCCGAAATCATTCGTGCCTGGACTGCTGTCCGAAAAAGCACCGCAATTTCTCCCGGCTTTATTCCCTGGTCCAGTTTCTTCTGGATCTCTTCCGTTACATACTGCGCCTCTTCCTGTTCATCCAGGACTTCCTGCACATGAACATTCTGCCCTCTTCCCCGGAATGACTGTACACGCTTGTAAAAACGGGTATCGTTATGCAAAATCACCCTTGCCGCTGCTCCGGTAATAAATTCGGTAGAACGATAATTCACCGTCAGTGAAATGGTCCGAAGTGCCGGAAATTCCTGCTTCATATAAAGCATCAGCTCCGGCTTTGCTCCACGGAATCCGTAAATGGACTGATCATCATCCCCAACTACAAACAAATTGTATCTCGGTGCTGCAAGCATCCGGATCACTTCATACTGCACACGGTTGATATCCTGGAATTCATCGATCAGGATATACTGAAAACGCTTCTGCCATCCTTGCAGAATCTCCGGCTTTTTCCGGAAAAGTGCATAACACTGTACCAGCATATCATCAAAATCAAATTTTTTCAGTTCTTTTTTCTGATGCTCATAACTGCGGAACACTTCTGCAAACTCATCTTGTGTAAGATACTTACTGTGAAAATCTTTCAGATGATAAAGTCCGTTCTTTACCATACCGACTTCCCGCAGAAGTTCTCTCACCAGTTCCTCTTCATCTTCTACCTCAGGTGTTGATTCAATATCGGTCTGATCTAAGACCTCCTGTAAAAGTACAGAGGACTCTTTTTCAGACATCAGATTATTCGCACCAATCCCATAGGCACATTTTAGAATTCCATAAAAAATACTGTGAAAGGTCCCAAACGTTACCGGATAATTTTTCCCGGCAGTCAGCCTTTCAAAGCGTTCCTTCATTTCACGTGCTGCATATCTTGTAAAAGTAATTACAAGGATCTGATCCGGGCGTACTTCGCTCTCCTCGATCAGATAACGGGTACGTTCTGTGACAATAAGCGTCTTTCCCGAACCCGGCGGTGCCAGCACCATACACGGTCCATTCCCGTGCTTTATCGCTTCATCCTGTCCTCTGTTTAGTTTCATGAACTCCCCTTCTCATATGTAATACAACAGAACGGATTCCCCTTCCGCATTATGCGAAAAAAGAAATCCGTCCCCCATGCATACTTTTATATCTGTATATTATCTGCTTAATAATTCAATTGCATTCTTGATTCTTTCTACAGATTCTGCCTTACCAAGAACTTCCATGATCTCAGTCGCTCCACCCGGAGTATTCTGCTTTCCTGAAACTGCAGTTCTTACCGGCCACATCACATATCCGTTCTTATAACCTTTTTCCTCTGCAAATCCCTTCAGCAGTCCGAATAATGCGTCATTACTGTAATCATCCCATGCTTCCAGTCTCGG
Organism: Allocoprococcus similis; assembly: GCF_054660775.1. Classification (NCBI taxonomy): domain Bacteria; kingdom Bacillati; phylum Bacillota; class Clostridia; order Lachnospirales; family Lachnospiraceae; genus Allocoprococcus; species Allocoprococcus similis. The sequence continues at coordinate 42,313 of NZ_BAAHSG010000037.1, read as the reverse complement.
AAGAATTTCTTTTAATACTTCCAGAGAAGTTTCTTCGTTGGTCTTCATCTTCTTATGGCAGTACATTGCAGTATCGTATTCCGGAACGGCTTCAAAGAAATCAATCTGTTCTTTGATATCCGGAAGGATTTCAATACGGCTCTTGATCAGAGATGCAATCTTCTTCAGATCATAATCCTTTGTGATCACTTTCTTGATATATGGCTCTGCAAGCTCATAGAATTTGTCGAAATCCATAGTTTTCAGGTATTCGCCATTCATCCATTTCAACTTATTGATATCAAATACAGCCGGTGATTTGCTCATATGATGATAGTCAAATGCTTCAACAAGTTCCGGCAGTGAGAAGATTTCTCTGTTATCCTGCGGACACCATCCAAGAAGTGCCACATAATTTACAATTGCTTCACTTACAAATCCCTGATCCAGAAGATCTTCGTAAGAAGAATGACCACATCTCTTGCTGAGCTTTTTGTGGTTCTCATCTGTAATCAGCGGGCAATGTACATAGACCGGTACTTCCCATCCAAATGCTTCGTAAAGACGGTTGTACTTCGGTGCTGAAGAAAGATATTCATTTCCACGGACAACGTGTGTAATATTCATCAAATGATCATCAATAACGTTCGCAAAATTATAGGTCGGATATCCGTCTGATTTGATCAGGATCATATCATCCAGTTCTGCATTCGGAACGGTAATATCTCCATAAATTTCATCATGGAAAGTTGTGGTTCCCTCTGTCGGCATATTGATACGGATAACGTATGGCTTTCCGGCTGCAAGATTTGCTTCTATCTCTTCTTTACTCAGATGCAGACAATGCTTGTCGTAATTTACAATCTGTGTTCCATCCTCTGATACAGAAGTCTTCAAGGATTCCAGACGTTCTTTATCACAGAAACAATAGTATGCATCTCCCTGTTCAATTAACTGCTTGGCATACTTCATGTAAATTCCTGAAGCCTGTCTTTCACTCTGAACGTATGGTCCGACACCGCCATCTTTATCTGGTCCTTCATCATGAACAAGGCCTGTCTTCTCCAGTGTTCTGTAAATAATATCCAATGCACCTTCTACATATCTTTCCTGATCTGTATCTTCAATACGGAGCATAAAATCTCCGCCTTCATGTTTTGCGATCAGGTATGCATATAATGCAGTACGCAAATTACCGACATGCATTCTACCTGTCGGACTCGGTGCAAATCTTGTTCTGACTTTTTTCATTTTAGTGTTCCTCTCTTTAACTTCTGTTTTATTTTCACTGTGAAAATAAACTCTTCACAGTTCTCTATGACATTCAAATATATGTTCATCTTTATAATACTAACACATTCCCTTTTTTACTTCAAGCATTCCGAAGCCACTATTTTTCCCATTTTTCTGTATTTTGCGGTTCCTCAGCTCCAGGAACGATCTTTCGTACATACTTCATGGAATTCTGCTTCCACTCACTCTTCTGAAAAGCCTGGAAAAAGGTATCCACGACAAAAATTGCAAGAGAGATTACGCCTGCGATCTCTAATGTCTGGATCAGATAAAATTCGGACATCGCCTCGTTCCCGTCGATCAGATAATGAACCGTCTGGTACATCCCGTTTCCGGGAACAGTCGGAAGGACCCCGGCAATCAGGAACAAAGTAACCGGTGTCTTATAAACTCTCGCAAAAATATGCGAAACAACCGCAGCTGCAACTGCTGAATATAAAGATGCCATCACATCTCCCCTGCCAAAATGTATTGCAAGCAGATAAACAAATCCGCCAATTGCTCCTACGATACCAGCCTGAAGAACAAAGCGGCGCGGAACCTGAAGGAGAACCGCAAAACTGTAAATAGATAAAAACGCTCCAAATACCCGGATGATCATTTCCAAAACAGTACTGTTCATTTTTGTACTCTCCTTCCTGTTAAAAAATTTTTGCGCAAAGCGCCAGCCCAATACCAATTCCAATTGCAATCCCAAGTGCTTTTAAGAAAGCTTCCATCACTCTTGCACCACCGGAAAGATAATCCCCCCGCAAGGTATCCCTGACAGCATTAGTGATTGCCATTCCCGGTACAAGAGGCATGAAACTTCCTATCATAACAGTATCCATATTCATCTGATCACCCAGACCTTCTTTCAGAAGGCAGCAGGCAAATGCAACACCAAATCCTGCGAAAATATCCTGAATAAATGGGTGAAATTTCAGATCCTGTCCCGCTGATACAAAAGCCACAAGGAAAAGACCTACAACAATCGCTGCCCCGGTATCCGCAATGGATCCGCCAAAAAAAATTGTAAATCCCACACCAACCCCCATCATTGCCAGGTTGGTTGTCTTGCGGCTGAACTCGAACTGTTTTAACGTCGAAAGCTTCTCATATGCCTGCTCTAGTGTCAGATCATCTCCACAATACTGCCTGGAAATCTCATTAACATCTACGACAAGCTTTAGATTGGTATCCCGTTCTTCTACTCTCTTTGTAACACTAACTGCCTTTTCATTCTCCAGTTTGATCGTCGCGGAAATTCCGGTCATGATCACCAGAACTTCTGCCATCTCGATGTGATCCGCCGTCTTCAGTATATGATGCATGGTATCTTCCACACGATACGTTTCCGCTCCGCTTCGCAGCATCATTTCACCGGCAAGCATCGCCGTTTTCAGTAATAATTGCGTATCCATGACTTGCTCCCTCTCACTTTCTCGGATTTATAACTGTCATGATACTATTTCCTATTCTAAAAATCAACCAAAAATTTTTTCGTACACAAAACAGTACAATCATTACTGTTCACAGTATCTGTGACAAACAACGTACAATCTTTCTGCATAAACAGTTTTTCGCAAGGAAAAAGGCTTCCCGGTCTTACGACCGGAAAGCCCATCTTCCTGAATTAGAGTGAGAGTGTTTATAAAAAGGCAGATTTTATTAGTTAATATATCCGCTCTTTTTCAGTTCTTCCTCAGCTTTTGCGAGGTTTGCGTCTGATACACGGATGATTGGTCCTGTGCATCCCATTCCGCTTTCTGCGTAAATGCCGAGTTTCCACAGTACTTTGACTGCGTCTTCCAGATCCATAACTTCAATTCCAGGGATCTGTGCTGTAACGATTTCCTTCGGTGGCTCTTTTACTTCTTCTTCAGCCGCTGCCGGTTTCTGAGAAGCTTTGTGCTCATCGAGGATTTCTTTTAATCCAGCTTTCTTAACAGCTGCAAATTCTTCTTTTGCTACTTCAAATACTTTTCCTCTTACCAGCTGTGCTGCGTAGCGGATAGCATTTGCGATAACCGGTGCTCCGGATGCTCTGGATACGATCATAACGAGCTGTTCATATCCTTCTCCGATTCCTGGTCCATATCCAAATCCTGTAGCTTCAAAGCTTCCGCCTGTTGTGAAAGAAGAAAGCATTTTTACCATGATATTTCCGGTCAGGGAATCAGTTACCATGATATCCGGTGATGCCTGGAGAACGTCATTTCCTCTCATAACGCATCCGCCGTCTGCTCTTCCTGATTCTGCAAATTCGATCGGATATCCGTTCTCCTGCAGTTTCTTCAGAGCTTTTTCTGTCTGACGTGCACCGTCTACATTCAGGATACCAACTGTCGGATTCTTTTTGCCGCAAGCTTTTGCAGCGATGATTCCGTAGATCGCATTTTTGATCATTCCTTCAATACGGTCTGTGCTGGATGTTCCTGTTGTATTAGCGATGAACATTTCTTTTGCAGTTGCCGGTGTTACACAACGTCCTACTGTAGATACACCGATCGGGAATGGGAAGTGCATGGTTACTGCTGCATCTACTTCCCCATTCTTCAGCATTTCTTCCATCTTGTCATGACCTTCTTCATCGTTAGCCACTTTGACAGTTGTTACGCCTTCTGCTTCTAATGTTCCGATATAATATACATCAATTCCGTCTTTTGCCGCTTCAATTGCCGCTGCCATAGAGTTTTCTTCTCCATGTTCGCTTCCCATTCCGGTCAGTGCAACTTTCGGGCGCTTTCCGAAGCTTCCTGTCTCCAGTCCCTGCGCCATCTCCATAAAGGTGTCGGCAATCATTCTTTCAATTCCATTTGCCATTTTGTTTGTCCACCTTTCTTATTCTTCTGTTGCCATTAATGATGCTGCAAAATCTTTCATTGCTTTTGCGATCAGTCCTTTTACTTCTTCTTCTGATACACCGCTGTTATCTTCTGCTCCGGTGTTTGCCTGGATTACGAAAGATACACCGTCGAAGAGGTTGGTCATACGTCCAAGGAACAGACTTCCTTTTCCGATGATCATGGCTTTATTGATCTTTCCTGCAAGGATATCTTCTCTTGCAAATCCGATGTACGGTACACCTGAAGGAATATGTCCCTGAGTCGGTGCCCATCCTGTCAGTCCGTGTTCTCCTGCGAAGCTTGCAAGTTCTTTTCTGTCAAGTTCGCCTCTCTTAACTGCAAGAGCTGCGATCATCTTGTAGTTAGCAAGCGGTACATCTCCGGCTCCTGCCGGTTTTGTGATATCCGGATTCTGCATTTCCGGAGAGAATTTATCGATATCTGTGATCTTAAGTCCTGCTCTTTCCAGTGGATCAGCTACAAGGCTTCCGATTACGTTCTGCGGAGCACTTCCTGTTCCTACTGTATGGCGTCCAAGGATATCCAGGTTGATTTCCGGGTTTACGCCATCGTTTTCTGCGATGATTACACAGAATCCGCCAAGGCAGTCTTCCAGGATCGGAAGACCTTTCTTTACATGGTCTTTACCGTTCATACCAAGTTTTGCTGTACAACCACCAGCTGTTACAGCTACACATTTGTATGCGCCTGATTTTACGAGAGCTGCTGCTTCGATCAGTGCGTGAGATGGTCCGGCACAGAATCCACGTGAGTCAGAACCTGTTGCGTTCAGAAGTCCTGCAACTTCAGCTGCTGCTTTTGCGAAGTTACCACCACCACGCTGGTTCATATCACCACAAGCTTCTTCTGCACAGTCGATGACATACTCAACGTCTGTCTTTTCGATTCCTGCATTTCTTACACCATAGAGGAGGGCGAGCACGCTGGATGCCTTACTCATAATGTTTTCATGCATAACATGAGCTGAAAGGTTTGCATCAATGTCATGCGCTCTCTTTACACAGCCTACCAGTTTGTTTTCATGATACAGACCTTCAGCATGCTCTTCATTAACAAAGTGTTCGATTTCTGAGATTTCGAATCCTTCGATTACTTTTTCTACGATATCGTCTGTGATGATCGGATCTGCTGCAAATTTTTCTTTTGTAGCTGCTACAAATCCTTTCTCAAGCATAACAACTTCGAACATGTCGCAAGCCTGAGCTAAAAGAAGGAATTCGTCTTCCGGCATGATCTCACCGTATTTTCCGTAACGCTCTGCGCCTTCTTTTACTTTATCGTAGTAAGGAAATTCAACCTGGGTAAGGTCGTCCGGTGTTGCATTTCCAATATATACCTGATTCGGCCAATAATTTACACATGTTTCATATGACCGAAGATGATCTCTAAGTTCTTTTAAATATTCTGATTCCGGATTAACAACTCTTTCTGTTGTCTGTGTTGTTCCGTTGTAAACTACCATTTCCGGGGTATGTACGAGTACATATCCTGCTCCTTTAATTACACTGTTCATCGCTGGTTTCCACCTTTCCTGACATTCTTTTCTGCGAATGTCACCATCATTCATTTCTCCGTGATATGCGCGTATAATCTACCTGTCCTGAATTCAAAAGAATTTTGGCAGAATGCGCTAAACAAGCTTTCATCAGAAATGTATCACTGGCACATTTCTGATCTGCTAGGCAATTCACTAATGCAATACCAGCATGTTCCCAATATGCCTGGCAATAAAACAGGCGGCAGGAAGAATCCTGCCGCCTGTACCTCTATCTCAGATATTCCGCTTTGAAGGTATACCCCTCTTTATCTTAGAGGTATTTGCAATATTCGTCGCGGATTGCTGACATTTCGTCTACGATATCATCAACATCAAGCACCATTTCCATCATGCCTACCTGTTCATCGTAAACAGCCGGGTCAAATTCTTCTTTTAACTCTGGTTCACATACATGATAAGTCGTGAGTCCAAGCTGGACCCCTGTCAACGGACCTGCGAATGTCGGGTCTCCTGCTGTAACGGTTTCTGCAGCAAGTCCTGCTGCTTCTCCCTCAGCTGCGCCTACGATTACGACTACGTTTTCCGGGCCGTACTCCTCAGCAAATTCTTTTACCCTTTTCTGATTCTCCAGATCCATTGCGCCTGCGCTAGTTCAGACGAAACATTCTGTTGAAGAAAAAACTACATCTCCGCCAGCTGTCTTAACGCATTCTGCGATTGCTGGTCCCGGTACACCGTCACGGTCACCGATGATAACAACTTTTTTATCTTTTAAAATTGCCATGATGTCTTTTCCTCCTTCCTTTCTTTTAAAATTTTGTTTTGTTAATAGTTTTACACGCTTTACGCGATTATATATTGTGAGCACACAGACAGCTCTTGCCGCCTGTGCGCGGCTCACCAAATTTAAATAATGATTAAATATATTTCTTAATCATTGCTTCGATGCTTTCCTGTGTAGCATCGTCTTTTACTACTTCTTCTACTTTTTCGCCATCTTTGTAAATAGCCATAACCGGAAGACCAAGGATCTTCTGTCCGATAGCAAGACGACGAGCTTTTGTTGTATTCAGAGATGTAAATTTGATCTTATCTCCGTATTTGTCTGCCATTTCATGTACGAACGGCATCAGAGCCTGGCATGGAACGCATCCATCACCAAAGAAATCTACGAATACATAACCTTCTGCTTTTAAGACTTCGTCTTCAAATGTTTTCTTATCTACTTCTAACATGTCAAATGTCCTCCTCACTCTATTAAATAGTGTGTTCTTATAATTCGTTAATGTACTTTTCTGCCTGTGTAGCTGCAATAGCTCCATCAGCAGCGGCTGTAACAACCTGTCTTAAGCTCTTAACGCGGATATCGCCTGCTGCGAATACACCTGGGATATTGGTATGCATATCTGCATCTGTCGGGATATATCCTCTCTCATCCATCTCAAGACCTGTTCCTTCATAGATCTTAGAGTTTGGAAGTGTTCCGATAAATCCGAATACACCGAACATTCCGTCATCTTCATCAGCTACGATCTTAGTGAGTTCACCTGTTTTAACATTCTTAACAGTCATCTCAGAAAGGATTCCGTCACCGCCGACTTCTTCTACAACTGTATCCCACATAAAGTGAAGTTTTTCGTTCTTGAATGCTTTCTCCTGAATGGATTTTGCTGCACGAAGTTCATCACGTCTGTGAATAATTGTAACTTTTCTTGCGAATTTTGTAAGGTACATAGCTTCTTCTACTGCAGAGTCTCCTCCACCTACTACGTATACTTCAAAATCTTCGAAGAAGTTTGCATCACAGGTAGCGCAGTAAGAAACGCCCTTACCCATGAATTCTTTTTCGCCTTTGCATCCGATCGGTCTTGCAAAAGCTCCGGTTGCGATGATAACCGTTTTTGCCTGATATTCGGCTTTCGCACTCTTCAGTACTTTGATATCGCCTTCCAGATGTGCTTCATTAATTACGTCTGATGCTCTCTCAACGCCGAATTTTTCACACTGCTGTGTCATTCTTGCGATAAGAGAAGGACCGCTTTCCCCTTCTACGATCTGTCCAGGATAATTTTCGATTTCATCTGTGATTGCGATCTGTCCACCATCTTTTCCTTTTTCAATTACCAGTGTTGAAAGACGGCTTCTTCCTGCGTACAGACCTGCAGATAAACCTGCAGGTCCGCCACCCAGGACGATCACGTCATAAACTTTGCTCATAACGTTCTCTCCTTTTTTAATAAAATTACATGACCTTCTAACTTATGTTTAGTTGTCAAAAATTGTCTGTCCGTCTACTTCTGTTGTCAGAGCTTTCAGAGCTTTTTCAACAAGTCCCTTACGAAGAGCGTACTCTTCATCTTTTTCAAGGGCCGGATTTCCAAGTGGATGCGGAATAGCGATCGTAGGAACGATTCTGTTCGCACCAACTGTCATGGAAATCGGAGTTACTGTACACATATGAACTACCGGGAGTCCAGCTGCTTCAATTGCTTTTACCATTGTTGCACCGCAACGTGTACAGGTACCTCAAGTAGAGGTCATGATAACTGCGTCAACACCGTCTGCGATAAGTTTCTGAGCATATTCCTCAGCGAAAGCTTTTGCAGAAGCTACGGCTGTACCGTTACCAACTGTTGTATAGAATTTGTTGTGAAGTTTTCCGATAACGCCTTCTTTTTCGAATTCACGCATAACATCTACCGGAAGTACACGGTCTGCATCTTCGTTAGCATATACCGGGTCATATCCACCATGAGCTGTTTCGTATGTTTCTTCTGTAAGATCCATAACACCTGTGATGTCATATTCTCCGTAGTGAGAAGCATTTGAACTTTCAATGTGGTCCGGATTTCCTTTCGGAACGATTCCGCCTGAAGTACAAAGTGCGATTGTAGCCTTGCTAAGATCTTTGATAGCCGGCTGTGGATCAACACGGTCGAATGATGGCATTGGATACTCTGTCTCGAATGGCTTGTCTGCCAGTTTCTTAAGGAGCATCTTAACAGCTCTCTTAGATCCACGTTCTTTTTCGAAGAAGTTTACACGAACTCCGTTCGGCATGTAACCTTCCTCACAAGAAGCACCGATTTTTTCGCCTTTAGCGATCTTAAGAGCAAGAGGAGCAAGTTTCTTAACTGCATCTCTCATACCAGCTGCGCTGTTCTTAGTAGATACTGTATAAACTTTGTTCTTGAACATATCAGCACCTGGGTTTTCTACATACATACCAGTTACTGCAGGGATTCCGAGTTCTTCCTGTACTGCATCACAGATAGTTCCGCAAGCAACACCATAACGTCCGGCATTGAAAGCAGGTCCTGCGATGAAGATATCAGGATTCTGGCTCTTAACCATTTCAAGAATATCAGCTTTTGCTTTGTCAAGGTTTTCATTGAAGTAAGAGTCACCACAAACGATTGTAGCTACAATCTCTGCTTCTTCTCCAAACTGCTGTGTCAGAGCCTGTCCAGGTCCAACGATTTCGCCTACGCGAAGTTCAGCAGGATAATCAGCTTTTTCTTCTCCACCGATCTGAGCGAAGAACTGATTGATATAATGTACAACTTTAATTTTACTCATTATCTTTACGTCCTCCATTCCTAGCGTGCACTCAGATATCCAAATCCGGTTTCATTTGTAGCACCGGTAATGGCCTGAATTTCAACTTCGATTGTTCCATCTTCACGATGAGAATGTTCATTACCACCAGCAATGATTGTAACGAATTCTTCTGTTCCGATTACTTTATCCATCTTAGGAAGTACGATTACCTGGTTAGCATTTCCACCAGTTACAACTGCATCTGCAGCTGGATCAGCATCTGCGAGTGACTGAGATTTTCCGTCACGTCCGGCATATTCGTCTGTAATGATTACAGTCTTAACACCTTCAGCTTCGATCTTCTTGCAGTTCATGATAAGGTCAGTATCCGGGTTACCGAATCCTTCCTGAGATACGATAACTGCATCAAGGTCTAACAGACGGCACATCTTAGCTGTCCAGTCAGATGAACGCATCTTATCAGCAAGGTATACGTTTTCGTTTGTAAGAATCTGGCAAACGAAGTTGATTGTTTTTCCGTGTTCTTCGAACAGGTCATGTACAACCGGGTTGTTTTCATGAACGTATGTCGGGTTCTTATCACAAGCGGATACGCAGTTACCAGATACGATAGCTCCGTCCATAACTTCTGTTGGGTTCATGATTGTAGAAAGTGTTCTCTTTGCATCAACACCGTATACATATGTGTCATGAAGAAGTCCCTGACTCTGAAGCATCTGTACATAAGCAACTCTCGGAAGATTCGGGAATTTTTCTTTTCCTTCCATGATTCCGTATGTTTCATATGTCTTTGTCTCGTCTGGTGTGAGTTCACGAGCAAGTTCCCCAAGATAAACTGCTACTCTGAATCCAGCAAGACGAACAGCTTTTTCATATTCATGCTGTTTGATTCCGTCAACTGGTTCACAAACAACTACTAAGTTGTTCAGTTTAGAGAATGGTGTGTATTCTGCACCCGGGCCAGACATATCGATGATACCTTCCTGGAATCCAACGATCTTACCAGCTGTTACAACAGCCATTCCTTTTAATGCATATGTCTTACCACTTCCTACAGTGTCAACTTTTGCGATAACGCCTGGGAAGACTCCCCCTCTTCCTTCAACTTTAACACGTGGTTCAATAACATCTTTAACCGGAGTGATACGAACGCTTTCACCTGGTTTTGCGATATCAAATTTAACACCTTTGATTTTTTCGTCCTCAAGAACGATTGCCTTTACAGCTTCTTCGTCAACATAAAGAACACCATTTTCGATCTTTGATTCAGATGCGAACTGAATGTCGTTAATAAAAATGTGACCTACTTCTAATTTCACTGTAAATTCCCTCCTTTTTTGAATGTGTTTGTTATATGCTCAAAAGTACACCAAACCGCATGTACTTCTACAGCCTTTTTTCTATCGCCAGCTTTCTGCTGACGGCAGTGCGCTTGAGATCAGTGTATAATCTACAAGCTGGAAGTCTGCATAAACCTGAGGTTTATAAAGATCAGACTTAAACTGAAATTTGCCACACGCCTGAATGGCACTTGCGATGATCTGCATTGCCTGCGCATCCAGACCTTCCGGCGATTCCGAGAGCATAACCGACTTATATGGAGTCTCATTCGGTTTTACGCTTCCGGACAGTGGATGTGTCAGAAGTTTGTATCCCTGGAAGATCATCTTCTGAACTTTTTTAAGTGTGTCCTCATAAGAAAGTTCTTCATATTCCACATGATAATCTTCCCCGAGTTTTTCTTTTACCAGTGGATTATTTGTGATAATCATAAATCCAGTATTCATAGCCGCTTCTTCCTTTCGTCCCCTGTCCGTTTATGCGGTCTTTTTTGACTCCCTGTGTCTGAAATACTCCAGATAATTTTTTAACATATATCTGGTATCAAAAAAGGACGTCAAAACAACCTCTCTGTTTTAAACGCCCTTTCTGTTTCCTTGTAAATTCGGTAATTCCGGATTCAGAGTGTAGTACCTTTCCCGATCCTTTTGCCTGAAAGTTTCACCATTCAACGAGCTTTACTGCTCTACGGTTTGCATCTTCGGCGACCATTTATCAAATATCTTTATAAATGATTCTCTCGCAGGAAATATCAACCTACTATCTAATTGACTGCATCTTTTATTCATTTTGCATCAGCTCTCTTGCTGACATGATTACTATAACACACATTTATACAAAATGCTAGTCTTTTTATAGATTTTTTTGTATATTTCTTATTGTTTTTTTCTATAACTATTTCTCAGCTATTATACAAATTATCTATTTTCCCTTTTTCTGATTTGGCAGGAAATTATTATAGTAATCATCGTGCGTCTTCTTAACAAGACCGCTGAGTGCTACCAGTGCAATCGCATTCGGGATAACCATCATACTGTTGAAGCAGTCTGCCATATTCCATACAAGATCTACTTCCTGAAGTGATCCGAGCGCTACGCAGATACATACAATGATTGAGTAAATTTTAACAGCTTTTGCTCCAAACAGGTAACGGATGTTTGCTTCACCGAAGAAATACCATCCGATGATCGTTGAGAATGCGAAGAATAACATACAGATCGCGATAAAGATCTCACCGAACTTACCATATAATGTAGAGAATGCATACTGGCTCAGCTGTGCGCCTGTAAGACCAGATGTTCTTGAACCGGTTGTGATGATTACAAGAGCTGTCAGGTTCAGGATTACAAATGTATCGATAAATACACCAATCATTGCTACAAAGCCCTGTTCTACCGGATGATTAACTTTTGCTACTGCATGTGCATGCGGTGTAGAACCCATACCAGCTTCATTTGAGAAGAGACCTCTTGCCACACCTTTCTGTACTGCAAGCTTCAAGGTTGCGCCCATTGCACCACCTGCTACTGCTGCTGGTTTAAACGCACCGACAATAATGTCATGGAATGCTGACGGGATTGCTGTAACGTTTGCAAAAATTACGATCAAAGAACCTACTATGTAAAACGCTGCCATGATCGGCACGATCAGTTCAGTAACTTTTGCGATTCGCTTCATACCACCTGTGAATACAAACAGAGAAACAACTGCTACAAAAATACCCATTGCAATCTTCGGAATTCCGAATGCAGTGTTCCATGATGCTGCAATTGAGTTAGACTGAACCGCATTGCCCATGAATCCAAGTGCAAAGATGATCAGGACTGCAAAAATAGCTGCCAGAACTTTTCCGAACGCTCCTTTAAATGCTCCTCGTATGTAATATACCGGACCACCGGTTACGGTTCCGTCATCACTGACTTGCTTGAACTTCTGAGCCATAACCGCTTCTGCGAAGATCGTTGACATTCCGAGAAATGCACTGATCCACATCCAGAAGATTGCTCCCGGACCACCGACTGCAATTGCGGTTGCAGCTCCGGCGATATTTCCGGTACCAACCTGAGCAGCGATCGCTGTTGCAAGTGCCTGGAAAGAAGACATTCCGTCTTTTCCGGCATCCCCTTTCTTGCCAAAAAGTCCGCCAAAGGTTCTGTTCCATCCATCTTTAAAGCCACGGATCTGGATAAATCCAAGCTTAAATGTGAACAGCAAGCCAATACCTACAAGTGCTATGATCAGCACCGATCCTGTTAGGACATCATTTACCTTTAATACTAAATCGTTAATGTTCATACAATAACCCTCCTTTTTAATAGACATCCCTTATAGTTTTTATCTGTTGAATCTATAATAACTTATTTATAGTTTTTATGCAATATTTTCAGTTAACTTATTTATTTTTTGTATATTATCACCATGTTACTGCGATAACATAATAAATTCACTCTAAATAAGTGCGTTTTTTCGCGCTTTTCTATGTTTGTCAAAAATGCTGTTTTTATGTTTTTCGTCAAATTGTCTAATTAATGACGATTTAATATCTATACATTTCCATGGGATTTATAGATTCTTTCACATGAACACGTTAATTCTTTACTATATTGATATTTCAAAGAAGTTATTTTCAGACCATGAAACATAAATAAAAAGCAGGAAACATTCTTCCGTCTTACCCGGAAATCTGCTTCCTGCTCTTCTATTTTTGTTTATTCAGATATTCTATACATTAATCTCTGCTTTTACACCAAGCAGCTCTTTATTTTCATCCAGGATCGGCCGGATCACATTCTTAAGGAATGCTTCGACCTGTTCTTTGGAACGTCCTACATATTTGGATGGATCCATTGTTTTCTGAAGATCCTCCAGGCTCAGATTAAATGCATCATCTGCCGCGATCAGTTCAAGAAGGTTGTTGTCCAGACCTTTTTCTTTAACATTCTTTCCTGCTTCCATCGAAAGTTCACGGATTCTTTCATGCAGTTCCTGACGGTCTCCACCAGCTTTCACTGCATCCATCATAATATTCTCTGTTGCCATGAACGGAAGTTCAGACATCAGACGTTTTTCAATTACTTTCGGATATACAACCAGTCCGTCAACGACATTCAGGCACAGATCCAGAATACCGTCAATCGCGAGGAAACCTTCCGGTACACTCAGGCGCTTGTTTGCAGAGTCATCCAGAGTACGTTCAAACCACTGTGTAGCAGAAGTGATCGCCGGGTTCAGTGCATCAATCATCACGTAGCGGGACAGAGATGCGATTCGTTCGCTTCTCATTGGATTTCTCTTATATGCCATTGCAGAAGATCCGATCTGCGTCTTTTCAAACGGCTCTTCCACTTCTTTCAGATGCTGGAGAAGACGGATGTCATTGGAGAATTTGTGTGCACTTGCTGCAATTCCGGCAAGAACATTCACAACTCTTGTATCCACTTTACGGGAATAGGTCTGTCCGGATACCGGATAGCATGCTTCAAATCCCATCTTCTTAGCAATCATTGGATCGATCTTATCAATGGTCTCCTGATCTCCCTCAAACAGTTCCAGGAAACTTGCCTGTGTACCGGTTGTTCCCTTTGATCCGAGAAGCTTTAAGCTTCCAAGTACATAGTCAAGATCTGCAAGGTCCATGGAAAATTCCTGCATCCAGAGGGTTGCTCTCTTTCCAACAGTTGTCGGCTGTGCCGGCTGGAAATGAGTAAATGCAAGTGTCGGAAGATCTTTATACTGATCTGCAAACTTTGAAAGTTCATCCAGAACATTAACCAGCTTTTTCTTAACAAGTTTCAGGGCCTCTGCCATGATAATGATATCGGTATTATCACCTACATAACAGGAAGTCGCTCCCAGATGGATGATCCCTTTTGCTTTCGGGCACTGCTGTCCATATGCATAGACATGAGACATCACATCATGACGCACTACTTTTTCACGTGCTTTTGCGACATCGTAATTGATATCCTCTGCATGCTCTTTCAGTTCTGCGATCTGTTCATCTGTAATATTGAGCCCCAGCTCTTTTTCCGTCTCTGCAAGTGCGATCCAGAGTTTTCTCCATGTCTTAAATTTCATGTCCGGAGAAAAAATATACTGCATCTCCTTGCTGGCATACCGCTCTGAAAGCGGACTTACATACTTGTCGTATCCCATAGTCTTATCCTCCCTATTCTTCTGACTCAAACGCGTGGGAAATATCTTTTCCCGGAACGCGCATCGGGTAATTTCCTGTAAAACATGCATCGCAGTATCCAAGATCTCCAACCATGTCTTTCAGCTTATCTATTTCCATATATCCAAGAGAATCTGCTCCGATCATTTCACGGATCTGCTCCGTTGTATGTGAATGAGCAATGAGCTGATCATTCGACGGTACATCCGTACCAAAATAGCAAGGATGTAAAAACGGTGGCGAACTGATTCTTACATGAACTTCTTTTGCTCCTGCTTTCTTGAGCATCTTGATGATATTTGCACAGGTCGTTCCACGGACGATGGAATCATCTACCATAACAATACGCTTGCCCCGTACAACCTCTTCAATGACATTCAGTTTGATCTTCACACTGGACTCTCTCTGGCTCTGCTTCGGCTTGATAAAGGTTCTTCCTACATAACTGTTCTTATGAAACGCCATGCCATAAGGAATTCCGGAATATTCCGAATATCCTTTTGCCGCAACAAGTCCGGAATCCGGTACACCGACTACCAGATCAGCCTCTACCGGATAAGACTGTGCAAGAGCTTTTCCCGCAACAATCCTTGCATGATATACATTGATGCTGTCGATCACACTGTCCATACGTGCGAAATAAATATACTCAAAAATACAACGCGCCTGCTTTTCAGGTGGAATCTGCATACTCTTGTCCGAAGACACACCATGCTTTGTAAAACTGACAATCTCTCCCGGCTCTACATCACGGACAAAATCTGCTCCAACAGCCGCAAGCGCACAGCTTTCTGATGCCAGAAACCAGGTATTATCACGCTTACCGATACAGAGTGGTTTGAGGCCAAACGGATCTCTCGCTCCGATCATCTTACGCGGGCTTGATACAACCAGTGCATATGCACCCTCAATCTTCTTCATCGCATTCTTGACCGCATCCTCTGCCTTCGAAACCTTCAAACGCTCTCTTGCAATGTGATAGGCAATCACTTCTGAATCAATGGTTGTCTGGAAGATAGCTCCTGTATATTCCAGCTCATGACGAAGCTCAATTGCATTTGTCAGATTACCATTGTGGGCAATTACCAATGTACCTTTCACATAATTCAGAACCAGTGGCTGTGCATTTTCCGCACGCGTTCCTCCTGCTGTCGAATACCGCACATGTCCGACGCCGAGGTTTCCCTTTAATTTGTCAAGCTCTTCCTCATTGAATACTTCGTTGACAAGTCCAAGCCCTTTCCTGAAATGGACTTTCCGCTTGCCATAGGTATCTGTCACTGCAATTCCGCAGCTTTCCTGCCCTCTGTGCTGAAGGGCAAACAAACCATAGTACACCGACGGTGCAACATCGCCGCCATCCATATCATAGGCTCCGAATACACCACATTCTTCACCTAACCCAGTCTCTACTCTTTCAAGTTCGCTCATCGTTTTGTCTTCTCCTATTTGTTGTATCCGCTTATTTTTTACATAGAGAGTATAATACATGATTTTCCGAAAATCAATACACAGCCTTGAACTTTCTCCCGAACACTATGCTCTTCTGTACTCTTTTTTCCATTCTTCAAACAATTCCCTTGACGGTTCGATGTTGATATTTTCTCTCACATTTTCTATCTTTTCTGTAAGTTTATTGTCAATTTCCAAAAGGATTTCATTGCCCATAACCATCTTCTGATATTCATCCTGCGGCATGTATCTGGAACTTGCATACAGATAACCTTCCAGCATTTTATTATCTTCACAGATCTTATACGCCTTCTCATACATTCTCGCCGACTCTTCATACAGAAATGCTCTCCCATATGCTCCGGCAAGGCACGCATACACGCGGCCATAAAAACGCTTATCTACCGAATCATCCTTTTCTCCGTTGATAATCGACATGTAAACCAGGATTGCCGATTCCAGTTCTCCGCTTTCCATCAGCGTATCTGCTTTGTATTTCTGGCGTTCTACTTCTTTCTGGTTCTTGAGTTTTTCCAGAACATTCTGGATGTGTGCCATTTCACCCGGTGTGTAGATTCTGGATTCATGCAGCACAAGAACCACAAATTTCTCCACGGAACCATGATTCCGGATCAATTCCACCAGCTTTACTGCAAGATCCTGCATTTCCAGTTCATCTGCAATCCATCTGCAGAGCTGCTCATTCATGATCGTATAATCGATCAGATACAGATTGTTGCACAGATAATAACACAGTTCTTCAAGTGTACTGATCCTTGTATGGATCCTCGAAATTTCATATGGATGTTTTGCCTTTTTCTTATGACAAAGAATTAAACTGCCCATTGCTGCCTCCTAATTCAATGATCTTCTCCACCCGGAATCCTGATGGCGCAAAAAATTCACCAAATCCCATATCTTCAAAAATAATATGACAGGTCTTTTCATCCGAGAAAAATGTATTAATCTTCAGACGAAGCGCATAATTTTTCCGGTCCGGCATACCTTTCAGGGAAACCGGCTCCACAAGATGCCTGCCGGTCACCAGAGAATCTACATGGATTTCAATATTCTCTGTATCACCAAGAAGCACCTCGAACTGTCTGTCTGATTCGTACCAGTGATTGCCCCAGGATACCAGTGGATACCAGCCTTCTTCTCCATTCACGCGCATCCGCACAGAAATCTGCTCGGTCAGCTTTGTCTCATCCAGGTAGACCGGTGCATCTGACTGTTCCTCTTTTCTGCGCTGCGCCGTATAACACGCCCCTTTACTGTACAGATTATTTCCCATAAACGCACGGCGTCCGTTACAAAGAACGCGCAGAGAATTCGGATACCAGTTATTTTCAAACCCATCCCCTGTCAAAAAGACAGAAGAGATCATCTTCTTGTTGAATACACTCTGGATAAAACGTTTAAAATGCTCATCTGCCGCTTTTGCCTTCTCAACATGCAGCACCGGATAAACTGCTTCCAGTTCTTCCATACGCGCATCCGCCACCTTGTCCACTGTCACAAAGCTTTCCCTGCTTTTCTGCGAACTGTTCTTCAGTTCCCGCAGCATATATGCCCGGATCACATCCTCGTCACAGTAGAAAAGTGCCGCTTCATACTGCCATAATTCTTTCGGCTGGTTAAACATATAATGACAGAAGCTTTCCTTGTAGTCCTGAACATAAATATTTTCCTTTGCCACTCCGAGCTTCTGTCCGATTCCCTTCAGCAGGACGCGGATGTCTTCGTTTTTCTCCGGGACTGTAAACGTGATGCTTTCAATTTCTTCAAATCCATTCAACGTGTACTTTACAAAATCTGCCAGAAGCTGGACACCTTCATATTCCTGTCCGTCTACCTCGATTTTCCTATTGCCAAGCGCACATTCCCAGATTCCTTCCACGCAGATACTGTCCCTTACCGTAGACATTCTTCTTGCCTGTCTTCCGTAAGTCCAGGTCTCTTTGTAATAGTTCATCACCAGAGGGATCTGATTGTTTTCCTTTTCAATCCCTGTATCTACCGTCTCCGGTTCCTGTGTTTGTTCATTATAATAACTGATCTGACACATCTTTGCATTGATGTCATATCCTATGATACTTCCATGTGCCATGAAGTATTTCCTCCTTTAGTAAGCAACAAAAATATCATCAGCAAGCTGTTTTTCTGTTGCAAATTCCTTCATTGCGATTGCCAGCGCTTCATCCTTCAGCGATGTCATATCATTCAGTCTTCCAAATCTTCCGATCGGCCTTACCTCCCGCGGTTTATAATCACGTTTTTCCGTGACTGTCACCTTATCTTTATTCGTCTCTGTAAAATAATAACGAAGAGATTCATCACCGAACAAAATAAAGCTCTTGATATAAGTATCTTCATACGCTGGAAGCAGTATTTCTTCCTGGTAGTTCATATTGTCGCTTTCACCCTTACGTATCTGATAAGAAATCGCCACCTTGCTACCAGGCTTTGCGTGATATTCAATCATCGTCTTATCATAAAGCTGCACCTCTCTCAGCCAGCTCTCCGGATATTTTAAATAGAAAGAAAAATACAGCTGTTTCTCACACATTTCACGCAAAAATTCACGCAGCATCGGTTCCAGTTCCTGATGCACTTCCCTGCTGGAATAATATTTCAGCAGAGCAATCTTGCAGATATCCGGAAGATCCTCCTCTTTGCGGTATTCATTTGCAATGATCACAAAAATACATCCTTTTACCTGGCGTCCATTTACCACATACTCTCTTGAAACATAGGCAAGATATGCTCTCTTCAAGCGGAAATACGTTCTTCCTTCATAATAATCCGCAAAAATCTCTTCCTCACCAAACATCGTTTCCGAGAAAAGCATCTGCGTAATGATCCTCTCTGAAAGCTTGTAAGTCGTAATATCATAATCTCTCGCCACATGCCAGAGCCTCTTCATGTTACGGGTAGAGCCACAATAATACTCAGCAAGATAAGAAAGTGTCTGCTTATCATACTGGTCTTTCAGGAACAGTTCAAAACAAAGTGCCAGAAGGAAATCATCCTCCTCCGCACCTTCTTCGCGCAGGCGCATGCTGCACATTTTAAATACTTCTTTTTCATCTGCCGTCTCAAGTCCGTGCTTTCTAAGCATATCCCAGGTCAGTTCTTTTTTCTCTTTTTTTCGTTCCTCTTCCTCATGCTCTTCCTGATATTTTCTGCAGATTTCCATATACCGGTTCTCATAGAACATCCGCATAGTTTCATATGGAATGGAATCAATATAATGACGGCCGTCTTTTGATTCCCAGACGATCCGCGCGTCCTTACTGTACAGATATACAATCACACCATCTGCACTGTACTGTACTTTCTGACTGATTGTTCCATCCGGTTCGATCACCATGACAAACGCCATGTTCTTTGCCGTTGTCTTAATCTCATAAGCATGACAGATATCATAAACCGCCCGGATCCTTTCCGGTGTCATATCCCGCTCGGTGCAGCAGCGTTTGTAAATGATATGTAAGATATCATTGATTCTGCGGTTCTCAAGCTGTGTCCATGCAAACCGTTCCATCTGCTCTCTGTAAGCACTGTAAAGCTCACTGCTTTCTTCTTCGCAGTTGATCAGATTCGCATAAAGTACTGCTGCTTTTTTATATTCCAGTGTATTTCCATGCCGGAAGTAAAGCAGTACCGATTTCGGAAACTGTCTGTCCAGATATTTATCATCTACAGTCATCATATAATATTCAAAAAGCTGCGCGATCTTCAGATCTTCTTTTACTGCTGATGCATACCACTCAAAGCAGTCAGGCGTTGTGCGATTGCCACGGATCAGGTGAGTACAGATCGCTGTCAGGATCTGTGGATCCTGGAAAATCCGATACACTTTCCGCATCACTTTGTCCAGATTCTTATCATAGGTCCGCTGCTGGGATGCCAGGTTTGCCATGTAAAGTGCAATTTCCTTTGTCAGGACTCCGTGTTTCTGTGCAAAATTAAGAATCTGCACTTCAAATGCTGATAGTTTTTTCAGACAGGTTGGTTTCTCCAGAAAACACCGGTATGCCTGCCAGTACAGGATCACCTGATTCGCACCGTTGCTGCAATGGCGTTCCAGAACCTGTAATTTTTTGCTGTAGTTTTTATATTCCGGATCAATGTCAATCAGCATACACACAAGCTGCCATGACGTCGGTTCTTTCATATATGCCTTATTCAGTTCTTCTATCGCTTTGTTGACCTGGCTGCCTGATTTTCTTAAAAGCGCAGTCAGATACAGATAATACGATGAAATGACGGAATCCTTATTCACCGAGAAACGGCTGTAATTGTAATCATCCAGAATATCACTTGCCTTGTCCGGCTCCTTGCAGAGCAGGTTAAGATGCGCATCAAACAGTGGATAAACATCTCCGTCTTCTGAATATATATCCAGTCCCTTCAGTTTTTCTCTTGTCGCATCCGCCCAGGCTGTCAGATTTTTTCCGTCTGCCTTGTACGCAAGAAATTCCTTTATGATCGATGCGATCGTCTTATCTGCCACACGTCTGTTCTCCGCATGATCCTTGTGATTAGCCAGCATTACCTCATAGGTCAGCGATTCATACGGACTTTCAAAAACAATCTGTCCATAATTATTTCCCGCATGAGCCTTTTCCGGATGAATGATATAACTGAAATCAAACAGATTTCCCACAAAATCATCCGTTGTAAAGTTATCTCTTCCAATCTGGATAAAGTCACCACTCACATGTACCTTTACCGGCATAAACCCCCAGGTATTCTTTGTGAAGTGAATAATCTCGCGGGTTGCTTCTTTTAAATTGCGGAATGTTCTCTGATTCCGTCCCATCGTCAGGAAAATACATTCTTTCTGTTTGATTCCGACCAGAAATTCTTCCATCGCCTGTTCACCGAGAGACCATTTCCTAATATTATCATAAAGTGCCTTTATCCTTGGCTCTTCATACTTTATCACATCATAAAAATCGCGTGATCTGAAAAGACGGTGTGCCTCAATAAAGTTTTCCATCGCCAGCCTTTTAAAATCACGGATATTCTGTACTCTTCCACAGGAAGTCTCGATTGATGGTTTTTCAATGATCGCAGTAAAGTTTACCTCAAATTCTCCACCGTTACATACGATCGTAAACTTTCCCTGTTCAACATGCCCGGGAGCAAGTCCGCTTCCATCATAAGTAAAACGGATTTCCACCGGGTTTCCCTCAAATCCCTGTTCTTCTAAATGTACACGAAAAGAAGAAGAATATACAAGTCCTCTGATATCTCCTTCTTTCCTGTTCTTCATAATGAAACTTCCCTGGCAGGACTCTCCTTCCCCGATCGTCATCTCAAGATTCGTTACCGGCAGTACAATCTCCGGATGAATGGTTCGGAAATCTCCTTTGGAAAATTTTTTTATTTTATTCTTCAAGCTTGCCACCTACTTCTGCATTGCATTTTTTCAAAAAGACATTATAATAAATTATAACATTATTCTGCATATCAGGCAATGCGGAATACCCGATTTTTTTAATTCACAGTTTTTTGTTATACACAAAGGAGAATACTATTTATGAAAGCGAAACCGCAGTTTCATGGAAGCGACACCTCTGCTGTCGCCGCATTTTATCATGTACCGGCGGACGAGATCGTCTGCTTTGGAGCCAATGTCAACCCACTTGGTTTATCCGAAAAGCTCAAAGAAGATCTCTCAGCACATCTGGATCTTCTAAGCAGCTATCCGGACCGTAACTACACTGCTCTGAAGAAAGTAATCGCCGGTTATTGCCAGATTTTACCGGAACACGTGATCGTCGGAAACGGTTCTACTGAACTGATCTCTCTTCTGATCCAGACACGGAAACCTCAGAAAACACTGGTACTGGGTCCGACCTATTCCGAATACGGCCGGGAACTGGATCTGATTGGGAGTTCGGTCCACACTTATTTATTAAAGGAGGCAGATCAGTTCCATCTTGATATCGATGATTTCTGTGCCGAAATCAAAAAAGGCTATGAGTTGGTGATCTTATGCAATCCGAACAATCCAACTTCCTCTGCCCTTAGAGCTTCTGAGGTCCAGACCATTCTGGACTGCTGCCGGGAAACCGGTTCTTTCCTGATGATTGACGAGACTTACGTTGAATTTGCACCGGATATCGATGCAATTTCTTCCATGTCGCTGATCGAAAGTTATGACAATCTGATGATCCTGCGTGGGGTATCCAAATTCTATGCAGCTCCGGGTCTCCGGCTTGGCTACGGCGCAACCAGCAACCGGCAGTTTCTTCAGGATCTTCTGCTGATGCAGAATCCATGGAGTCTCAACAGCCTCGGCGCTTATGCCGGTGAGAAAATGCTTCAGGATCAGGACTATATTCAGAAAACGCGGGAGCTGATCCTCTCCGAAAGAGAGAAAATGTGCGATCAGATTTCCAGGATTGATGGACTGACCGTCTATCCGGCCTATGCAAATTTTGTTCTGGTGAAGATTGAAAAAGAAGGAGTTACTTCTGCGGATGTATTTGAATTTCTGATCAAGCAGGGTCTGATGGTGAGAGACTGCTCCAGCTTTCAAGAACTGGGGGGAGAATACTTCCGGTTCTGCATTATGGCTCCGGAAGATAATAAGAGACTGCTTCAAGGAATACAGGATTTCTTTGCATAATGTTCTCCACAAAAATAGGGATGGTGTCCGTGTTCACACGAACATCATCCCCTTTTTGTACGAACTTCGGAGTTGCCATGCATCCGTATGAAACTGCCAGTGACAGTTTCATAGGTGACGATCAATATCATTTGCGCCGGGCTCCGTCCCTCTTCACACTATTCTTTCAAAATAAGCGCCACAAACACAAGGTCTTCTTCCCCCGCATTTTTGATGCCGTGACCATTTCCATCTGCACAGAAGGTCACATCTCCGACTTCTACCGGATACTCTTTTCCGTTATCATTATAAATGCCGGCTCCTTTTGTCAGATAATAAGTTTCCGTCTCTCCGTGATGCTCATGATATCCAATCTCACATCCCGGCTTTAAGGTAACTTCATTGAACATCTTGCAGTGTGCGCCCAGCTGTTCATCTTTGATCAGTTCTTCCTTCAGGATATAGCCTGCGCCGCCTGCTACATTTTCTGCTTTGATTGGTTGTCTTTCTGCTTTCTTTGTCATGACTCTTTTCCTCCTGTCTGATCAGATTTCTTTATCTGTCATTGTGACAAAATTATTGAATTGCGTCAAGTGCCGCAGAAATATCTGCGATCAGATCCTCTTTATCTTCAAGTCCCAGGCTGATACGGATCAGTTCTGCCGGAACTCCTGCTTCTTTTAACTGCTCATCATTCATCTGGCGATGTGTGGATGTTGCCGGGTTCAGACAACAGGTTCTCGCATCTGCCACATGGGTTTCAATCGCTCCAAGCTTCAGATTCTGCATGAATACGGAAGCAGCTTCTCTTCCACCTTTCAGTCCGAAAGATACTACTCCACAGCCTCCGTCTGGCATGTATTTCTTTGCTCTTTCATAGTATTTGCTGGATGGAAGTCCCGGATAATTGACATAAGCAACCTTTGGGTGCTGCTCCAAAAATTCTGCCACAGCCTGTCCGTTCTCCACGTGTCTTGGCATACGCACATGAAGAGATTCCAGTCCGAGATTCAGGATAAATGCATTCTGTGGTGCCTGGATCGATCCGAGATCACGCATCAGCTGGGAAGTACATTTTGTGATAAATGCGCCTTCTTTTCCGAATTTCTCAGCATAGGTGATTCCATGATAGCTTTCATCCGGTGTGCAAAGTCCGGGATATTTATCTGCATAAGCCATCCAGTCAAATTTACCACTGTCTACGATTGCTCCACCGACTGCTGCTCCATGTCCATCCATATATTTTGTAGTCGAATGTGTCACAATATCTGCTCCCCATTCGATCGGACGACAGTTGACCGGTGTCGGGAAGGTATTATCCACGATCAGCGGTACACCATGTGCATGTGCAACCTTTGCAAAAAGCTCAATATCCAGAACAGTAAGAGCCGGATTGGCAATCGTCTCACCAAACATCAGCTTTGTATTTGGCTGGAATGCCGCATTTAACTCTTCTTCTGTTGCATCCGGCGAAACAAATGTTGCGTTAATTCCCATTTTCTTCATTGTCACACTGATCAGATTGAAGGTTCCACCATAAATCGAGGAGGAAGCCACAATATGATCTCCTGCTTCACAGATATTGAACATAGCAAAGAAATTCGCTGCCTGTCCGGAAGAAGTCAACATTGCAGCTGTTCCGCCTTCCATCGCCGCGATCTTTGCCGCTACGTGGTCGTTAGTTGGATTCTGCAGACGGGTGTAGAAATATCCGGATGCCTCCAGATCAAATAATTTTCCCATATCTTCACTTGTATTGTATTTGAATGTCGTAGACTGAATGATCGGAACCTGTCTCGGCTCTCCATTTCCAGGTGTATAACCTCCCTGTACGCATTTTGTTCCCATATGATAAGTATTCATGAGAAAGTTCCTCCTTTTTCTTTTATACATTTCCTCTAATGTATAGTCATTAAGTATGTTTTCTATTATAGCAGAAAACAGGAGATTTTGTTTAAAAATCTCCCATTTGTTTTATATTTTTCGTAGAATATGCAGTTTTTCTTTTGTTTTCCTCTTACGGTTTACATCTCCCACACGGGCTATACCCCTCTTTGATCAGTTCTTCTCTTGAACCTGTAAATGTTTTTTTATTTCCTTCTTTGATATCTTTTACTCCTGAGCACTCCGGCGTATGGAACTTCTTTGTATTTTCATTCAACACATACGTCTTTTCCTCTGTATTTACACTGGTTTTTCCCGTACCCGCTGACGTATCCGCATCGGAAAGTGCTGCCTTTCCCGTTGCATAATCAATCGTAATTCCCGGCTGTACATTATAGACATACACATTAAATTTCACACCTTCTCCTTGATCCTCCACTGATTCTGCTTCCATTAAAACTCCGGATGCAACCAGGTTCTCCCCTTCAAATACCGGTGTAACACGATACATTACATGATTATCTGTCTCTTTGATGTAATCGGCAACCATATTTTCAAATGGCAGCATCCCATCCACGTTCATATAGCGGGTTCCTGTAATCAGATTCTTTTCGTTCGCATTTTCTGCTGTCAGCTGATAGCCAATCAGATGACAGCGGTTGTAAAGATATTTTCCATCCACATTGTCAAATTTTATTGTCTGCCACCCGGACGGTTTCACCTGTCCAATCTTTCCTCTTTTCCCGGTCGGCATCAGTTCTGTCCCAATGCTGGACTCGGCAACACCGCACCGCCCCAGTTCATCCAGATCACTGTAGCTTTCATAAGACTGATCTGTCAGCTCATCTTCGGTAAAATCCGGTTCATTATCGTCGATCACTACATACGGCGTTCCGCTGTATGCCGGAATATTATCTAATGTAGCGCTCACCGGCTCCTGGCTGCCACCTGCTGCCGATTCATTTTCTCCGCTACCTGACTGCCTTTCAATTACTGTTGCCTGACTGTCGCCATACGATACGCTTTGTGCATCTGTTCCACCTGCACCACAAGCTGTCAGAAACAATGCACACACCAGAAGCAGCGCACCTCTCATTTTTCCAATTTTCTTCTTCATAGCACTCCCTGCCTGTTGTAAATTTCTTTTGTAATCTTCTCATGGGAGTAACCGGAAAATTCTTTTCTCTCTTCCAGTCTCCACTTGCTTAAATCTACCTCAAAAAATACATCTGCCGGATAATCCCGGTTCCATTTATACAGAACAATCTCTGTAATCTTCCCCTCATATCCAGCCAGATTCTCCCCCTCAACAAAACAGAAATCCTCTTCTTCTGCCTTTTCCAGAAAATCCCGGTCAACCTTCCACATTTTTTCATTCTCCGGTCGTCCTGCGTCCTGCATTTTCTTCCCAATTCCAGGCTCCCGGCATACCTCTTCTTTTGCTTTAAAGACTTCTTCAAAAAGCTTATCTGCCCCCGGCGCCATCCAGAGCACATTCCCTCTCGTCATCTCAAGAATATCCCCCGACACCATCCGATCCCGGCTCACTCTCCTGCCATTAAAACACACACCCATCCGGTTATCCACACATACAATAATTCTCACATCACTAAACTCCTTCCCCACAATTTCCACCAATACCTGAAATCCTCTACACAGCTTCACACTCTCCACTATGCGTAGCAGGCAGACAACTTCCAACCATTTTTCCGCCTTAAAAACCGGCATGAAATCCATATAACAATTCGACCGTCAGCTACTGTGGCAAAAGAATGTGGGCAAATTCTATTTTGTGCAATGGAGATGAGACTCAGGAAGCATGGAAGCCTCTGCTGAACATGATTCCCGCTTCCAGAGGCTCATCGGAATGGTTTGCACAACTTGAATTTGAACACATTCTTTTGCCACAGTAGCGTCCGTCTTACTATTACACATTTTCATAACACAAACAGGCAGAGAATCCAATCCCTGCCTGTCCGCATTCATAACATCTTATTCAACTTTCGCAATATCAATCAGTGTAAGCTGACGGATATCTGTATTTTCCAGACTTGTTACAAGTGCTCTTGCGGTATCCATAGCTGTCAGTACATTGACACCTGTCTCGATCGCATTACGACGGATCACAAATCCATCTCGTGCATGATCTGCTCCCTGCGGAGGAGTATCGATGACAAGATCGATCTCATGTCCAAGGATCAGATCCATCAGATTCGGTGATTCCTGCTCAATCTTATTGACCGGAATTGCTTTTACGCCGCCTTCTTTTAATGCATCAGCTGTACCGCGTGTTGCAAAGATACGGTAGCCGAGCGCCTCAAATCTGCGTCCGATCTCAACAGCCTCTCCCTTATCCTCATCACGAACAGTCATGATCATGTTCTTGTATTTCGGAAGGTTGATTCCAGCTCCAAGGAACGCTTTGTAAAGTGCCTCGTTAAATGTAGTTGCAATTCCCAGACACTCACCTGTAGACTTCATTTCCGGTCCAAGGCTGATATCTGCACCACGGATCTTCTCAAATGAGAATACCGGCATCTTGATTGCAATATAATCAGCTTCTTTCTGAAGTCCCGGTGTGTAACCCATCTCTTTGATCTTGTGTCCGATGATCGCTCTTGTAGCAAGCGGAACGATCGGGATACCTGTTACCTTACTGATATAAGGAACGGTACGGCTTGAACGTGGGTTTACTTCGATGACATAAACATCTTCGCCACATACGATAAACTGGATGTTGATCATACCAATTACATGAAGGGCTTTTGCAAGACGCTTTGTATATTCTTCAATTTTACGCTTTGTCACTTCGGAAATGCTCTGTGCAGGGTATACGGAAATACTGTCACCAGAATGGATTCCGGCACGCTCGATATGTTCCATGATACCAGGGATCAGGATGTCTGTTCCGTCACATACTGCATCGACCTCGATCTCTTTACCAACTAGGTATTTATCAACCAGAATCGGGTGATCCTGTGCAATACGGTTGATGATTCCGATGAATTCATCGATATCATGATCGTTGATCGCAATCTGCATTCCCTGTCCGCCAAGTACATAAGAAGGACGAACCAGTACCGGATAGCCGAGACGGTTGGCAACTTCTTTTGCTTCTTCAGCGGTAAATACGGTATCTCCCTTCGGACGCGGAATGTTGCACTGTGCAAGGATCTCATCAAAGAGCTCTCTGTCTTCTGCTGCATCTACGTTTTCTGCGGAAGTTCCAAGGATCGGCACTCCCATCTTCATCAGGGATTCAGTTAATTTGATCGCAGTCTGTCCACCAAACTGAACAACAGCTCCGTCCGGTTTTTCCAGATTTACAATGCTCTCTACATCTTCCGGAGTCAGCGGCTCGAAATACAGCTTATCTGCAATATCGAAGTCCGTACTTACAGTTTCCGGGTTGTTATTTACGATAATCGTCTCGTATCCTTCTTTTGCGAATGCCCATGTACAGTGTACAGAACAGAAGTCGAACTCGATACCCTGTCCGATACGGATCGGACCAGATCCAAGTACGAGGACTTTCTTCTTGCCGGAAGTCTCTTCTACTTCGTTCTGGCTTCCGAATACAGAGTAATAGTATGGTGTCTCTGCTGCGAACTCAGCTGCACAGGTATCAACCATCTTGTATGCTGCAACGATTCCGTTTGCATGACGCATATCGTGGATTTCTCTCTCATCTTTTCCGGTCAGTCGTGCGATGACATTATCCGGGAACTCGATACGTTTTGCTTCTTTCAGAAGTTCCGGTGTCAGTTCCTGTGTCTTCAGAGCCTGTTCCATCTCAACAAGGATTGCAATCTTGTCGATGAACCATTTGTCGATCTTTGTGATCGCATGGATCTCGTCATAAGAAATTCCTTTGCGGAGTGCTTCGGCGATCATCCAGATTCTGCGGTCATCTACGATTTCCAGTTTTTCCAGAATTTCTTCTTTGGAAAGTGCTGAAAAATCATAAGAAAGCAGGCAGTCTACATGCTGTTCCAGAGAACGGATCGCTTTCATAAGCGCTCCTTCAAAGTTATCGCAAATACTCATAACTTCTCCGGTAGCTTTCATCTGTGTCGTCAACGTTCTCTTTGCACTGATAAATTTATCGAATGGAAGTCTCGGCATCTTAACAACACAGTAGTCAAGCATTGGCTCGAAGCTTGCATAAGTTTTCTTTGTAACTGCATTCTTGATCTCGTCCAATGTATATCCAAGAGCGATCTTTGCAGCAACTTTTGCGATCGGGTATCCTGTCGCTTTGGAAGCCAGTGCAGAAGAACGGCTTACACGCGGGTTTACCTCAATTACGCAATATTCAAAAGAGTCTGGATGTAATGCGTACTGTACATTACATCCACCGGTAATATTCAGTTCTGTAATGATATTCAGTGCCGAAGTACGCAGCATCTGATATTCTTTATCTCCAAGAGTCTGGGAAGGTGCAACAACGATACTGTCACCAGTATGAACTCCGACCGGATCAATATTTTCCATATTACATACAGTAATACAGTTTCCGGCACTGTCTCGCATTACTTCGTACTCGATTTCTTTCCATCCTGCAATGCAGCGCTCTACAAGAACCTGTCCTACACGTGACAGACGGAGTCCGTTCTCAAGGATTTCTTCCAATTGTTCCTGATCATGTGCGATACCACCACCGCTTCCGCCGAGGGTATATGCCGGACGAAGAACAACCGGATATCCGATCTTATCTGCAAACGCAACACCATCTTCTATATTTTCAACGACCAGTGAAGCTGCAACCGGCTCACCGATCTTTTCCATGGTATCTTTAAATTCCAGACGGTCTTCTGCTTTCTTAATGGTTTCCGCCGTTGTACCGATCAGTCTTACATTATGTTCCTTAAGGAATCCTGCTTCTTCCAGCTCCATTGCAAGATTCAGTCCGGCCTGGCCTCCAAGGGTAGGAAGTACGCTGTCCGGTTTTTCTTTAAGGATCAGCTGTTCTACAACTTCTACCGTAAGTGGTTCGATATAAACGCGGTCTGCAATATCTTTGTCTGTCATGATCGTTGCCGGGTTCGAGTTCAGAAGTACAACTTCAAGTCCTTCTTCCTTCAGTGAACGGCATGCCTGTGTTCCGGCATAGTCAAATTCTGCTGCCTGTCCGATTACGATTGGACCGGAACCAATAACTAATACTTTCTTTATGTCTTTATTTCTTGGCATTATTTTGTTCCTCCCATCATATCCATAAATCTGTCAAACAAGTAACCAGAATCCTGTGGTCCCGGGCAAGCTTCCGGATGGAACTGTACTGTGAAAATATTCTTTCCAACGTATGACATTCCTTCGTTTGTCTTGTCATTGACGTTCACAAATGCAGGTACTGCAACGCTTTCCGGAATGCTATCAGCATCTACAGCATAACCATGGTTCTGGGAAGAAATATAAACTCTTCCTGTCTGCAGATCTTTTACCGGATGATTTCCACCTCTGTGTCCGTATTTCAACTTATAGGTCTTACCACCGTTGGCGAGTGCCATCAGCTGATGGCCCAGACAGATTGCAAAGATCGGGATCTCTGAATCGTATAATTTTCTGATTTCTTTAATAATGGAAGTGCAATCCGCCGGATCGCCAGGTCCGTTCGACAGCATGATACCGTCCGGATTTGCGGAAATGATCTCTTCTGCAGGTGTATTTGCCGGGTAAACGGTAACTTCACAGCCACGATCATTTAAAGATCTTGCAATGTTGTTCTTCGCACCAAAGTCCATCAATGCAACTTTTGGTCCATTGCCTTCTAAGACATATTTTTCACTGCAGGTTACTTTGGAAACTACATCTCCTACTTTGTATGCATGAAGTTTCGGAAGTACCTCATCCAGATTGTAATTTTCATTCGTTGTGATCATACCATTCATTGTACCCTTTTCCCGGAGGATTTTGGTAAGTGCTCTGGTATCAATTCCTGCAATTCCCGGAATATCCTGTTCTTTCAGGAAATCCTGAATTGTACCTTCACAACGGAAGTTGCTTGGCATTCTGGACAATTCTCTTACAATATAACCATCCGGCCACGCCTTCTTGGACTCCATATCCGGTGTAATACCATAGTTTCCGATCAGCGGATATGTCATGACAACGGCCTGTCCGGCGTAAGAAGGGTCTGTCAGCACCTCTAAGTATCCAGTCATTGAAGTATTGAATACAATCTCACTAATCATATCTTTTGTTGAGCCGATGCTTGTGCCTTCAAACACAGTTCCGTCTTCTAAAATTAGAAACGCTTTCATATGTTCACCTTATCCCTTCGTAATACTCTTTTATTCTCAAAAAAGGGGCACTCTTGGAGTCTTTTCAATTCCAGAGCGCCCACACTTTCTCAAATTGTAAAAAGTTTACCATATCTGGTTTCAGATTTCAATACCTATTTTCTATGTTTATTTTAAAGTGTAATTTTTTTAAAAAAGAGTTGCTTTTATTCAAAAATTTGATATAATATAATTCGTGACTGCGAAAGTAGTACGAATGCTGGAATAGCTCAGTCGGTAGAGCACTTCACTCGTAATGAAGGGGTCGTCGGTTCAAGTCCGATTTCCAGCTTAGTGACCAGTGAAAAAGGGAGTGCCTGTTTATCAGACATTCCCTTTTTTGTATCCGGCAGAAATGCCTATGATACCTTCACTGACTGTCCTATCGACCGGACATCTGTTTTTCCTGTTCTTCGATCATTTTCTTGACCATATAACCTCCGACAGATCCGTTCTGTCTTGAAGTTAAGTCTCCGTTGTACCCGTCTGATAACGGTACTCCCAGTTCACTTGCAACCTCGTATTTAAATTTGTCCAGTGCACCTTTTGCTTCTGGCACGGCTGCTCTGTTTGATGAACGACTTGCCATATTCATTTCCTCCTTTTTTGTAACATTTTGTTTTGTGTTACGCTCTTAGTATATGGAGAATAATCCAGATTACACTGGGAGGTTTTGTTAATTTTAGCATTTTTTATTTTGCAGTAAACTGCGCCAGATGAGTATGAAACATTTTAAGCTGAAGCATCACACATTTGGTATTCTTTGCATAAAAGCAGACTTTGGGAGAAAATTCAGATTATAATATAAAATCCAAGTCAGGATAATTCTGCAATTCTGGATACACCCACATAAATTTCGGAAATTTTATACCATGTACGGTAATCAACAGTTCCGGTTACCGGAAGACCGAACACCGACTGGAATTTGCTGACGGACGCTGCTGTTGCCGGGCCATAAATACCGTCAACTGTGATTTTCGGAATCACCGGGTATGCACCGGCAATAACATTTAGCTGTTCCTGCATTTGCCGGACTTTTGTACCAGAAGAGCCCTGGGAAAGGGTATACCCTGGCCATGAAGACGGAATGCCTGAAATTTCTTCTGCGGTGTTGATGTAAATATCATCTCCGTAATAATAGCGGAGGATTTCCGATGGAGAATACCCCTGATCACCAAGTGCTTTAGAACCCCATTGGGTCATCCATTTTGCCACAACCGATAAAGTTATTTCTTCTTATTTTAAGGGAATTGTAAGTCCTCATGTTTGGTGCTGTCAACCGTGATTTATTTCACCCGCAGTCTCTGACCAACATAGATCACATTCGGATTGCTGATTCCATTCAGCTGCGCAACCTTCTGGTAGGACGTGCCGTATTTAGCTGCAATACCGGAAAGCGTATCTCCGCTCTGCACGGTGTAATACTGTGCGGATGAAGCACCTGACTTACCGTTCACGATATTCTGAATTGTATTGTAGTCATATCCGGCAGCTGAAAGACGATTCTTTCTGTCGTTTCCGTTGCCCCATCTACCGGCAAGAACTTCCTGTGCGATCTGCTCATTCGATTTTCTGGCAAACGCAGCGTTAATCTTGTTCTGTACTTCCGTATACCGGCTACCGAGAACAACCTTTCTTGTGTCACCGTTACCATATTTACCGGATTTCGTCTCATTTACAAGCATATCTGCTGATGCGGAACTGATGTGATCAATAAATCCCTGTACTTCACTGTACCGCGATCCAAGAGCAAATTTACGTGCATCTCCGTTCCCGTATTTTCCCTGCATAACTCCAACTGCCAAATCCAGCGCAGGCCCTGCCGGAGCTGTTGCTGGATTACTTGGTGATACGTTATTTCCTTTACCGGCGTATTTATTCCAGTCTTCCCGGTTTCCATAGAATTTGTTCAAATCCAGATTTCCAGCCCATCCATTTAAACGCCCACACGAACTGTACTGTCGCATTACGCAGGTATAACTTCCTTCATTCCAAGGATGATCCTGATACCCCGTTGTATTCATGTCAGCGTACTGTGCTACCCAAAGCGGATAATTTCTGATTCCGGAAAGCCGGTTCATGGCACTCTGCTGGACATATACAATTGGATTGACCCCGGTTTTAGAAGCAACATAGTCACACCATGACTTCACCCAGGCATGATCATTTGTGCCAAATGCCGGATTCGTGTATGATTCCCAGTCTAAGATAAGAATCGCTTCTCCCACACGATTTCCAACCTGTTTTAAGAAATGGTCTGCCTCTGCCTGTACGTTTCCACCAGATGCATAGTGATAAATACCCAAGCATTTGCCTGCTGCTTTCGCCTGTGCATAGGCTCTCTCATAATCCGGGTTTACATAACCAGTTCCTTCAGTTGCCTTCGTGATCACAAAGTCACACGGAACAACTGTAAGATTAATCCCTGATTGATAGCTGCTTATATCAATTCCATTCATTGCCATAATACATTCTCCTTCCAAATAAAAAGAGGACGATTATTCGCCCTCTGAATCATTATCCACTTTCACCTGATCTTCTACCTGCGATCGGATGTGTTTCACAAGCGGCTGCATAAATGCCGGGATATTCACTCCCATGTCCTGAATATTTTCTAAAATACTGATAATCTCATTGCAGATCAGCCACATTGCCACGACACATGCCACCAGAAATGTGACTGGTGACTTCCAACCAATTGAAGTTGATGCATATAGAAGCATTTCATCAATAATCGCTCCCACAACTACCAGCAGCCACATAGATACCTTTTTGAAAATTCCTCTGATACTTTTATAGGAATTGATATCCTGTGCTCTGTATTTGCTTGCCATAAGTCCGGTAGCATAATCAATCAGATTACATGCCACCAGCAGAATCACCGGCACTGCAAGCACTCCAAGAAGCGCCGACAGGAAAGCAAATACTGCCGTAAAAATTGCCTTGATATAGTTTGCCTGTTCCACTTTCATGTACCTCATTCTTCCATTATTCTTCCGTTACCAGATTTTCTACTCCTGAATCGATCAGGATTTCTTTTACTTTGTCCTTTAAAAGTCTCGGTACCTGTGAATAAGTTTTCTTTCCTAACATAATCTGCTGTGCCCATAACATTGCCATCATTTCTTTTCCTCCTGAAATTTGTAATAATATGAATAAAATGGTTAATACAATTATCGTTTTACTGATATACCGTTTCAGACATTTCCAAAATGCATCCTTCGAGCATTTCATTTTTCTCCTCCGCTTTTTCGACTCTTGACTGCAGGTTCGTATTTTTCTCTTCTGCTTCTTTAAGTCGTGCCTCCAGAGCTGCTATCCGGCTGTCCGGATCTTCTCCTTCCCGGTACATCAGCACACCAAGGATGCCGGCTGTGTACTTCACGATTGCATCGAGCTTTGTGTAGTTTTCATACACAACAGTATCTTCATCCCGTTCGCTCACAGACATTCTCTTAGTTGTTGTCGAATCAGAGAATAAAGTCTTCAGCTGATCCTCGGATGCTGAAATGGTCTTGATCAGAAGTGCGCCATCCGTCTGCTCAGTGATCTGCTGGATCTGCAGTTCCTGACCATCATTGAATGTTATTTTCATTTTTCTGTTTACCCCTTTCTTCTTTCTTAGAGGGATTCTGAACTAAATAGCAATTTGGCAAATATAAAAGCAGATTTGATAAAAGCAAATAATAGCTTGAATGTCATAGGAACTGAATACTGGAGTGGCATAAAAGATAATTATTCATATTCTAAAAAAGAAACCTGGGTGAATAACGTGTCCACTGTGACCATTCCCGCCGGTACTTATATTTTTACACTAAAAGCAACTCCCTGTGCCAAAGGTCAAAGCTATGATGCGTTTATAATGGGGATAACTGGAATAAATTCAACGCGAACCCAAAATACGTTTTATATGAACTTTGGTAACGGTTTTTACCCAATATTAACCAGTACCTGTATCGAAAAAGTTCCTGCTGGCACATACGGTATTGCTTTTTGGAGCAGTCAACCTAGAAATGTAAATGGTATTGAACTCCGGGCAATCCGGATAAAATAATGACTATTTGCATATATAGCAGAATTCGTAATAAAAGATATCCCCTGACGATGCTTTTTGCCATCTAACCATAAGATCAACAGCACCGCTTTTACTAACTTCAAGGAAACAGTTGGAATAAGTATTATCTTGTGCTATTGCCACAGTATAAAGTTGTTTATTACAACATGGTACAGGTGCTCCGCTCGCAATGTTTAAAATGGAATATGTATTAACCGCTTTTGTAATCTTGGCACATCCATTGATCATTACCAGATTTCCAATTCTATTACACTCAATCCATGAATCGGGCGTTTTAACATTAGAAGTATTAAGTGTCATGTGATATGTATTTATAGCCATTAAATTACTTTCCATATTGGTTAAAATGTTATTTGCTTTTGTTAAATTGCTACTTAGTTCAGAATCCCTCCTTTTACTGGTTGATAAAGTTACATATATAAAAGTGCATAGCAAAAACACCCGACCAATGCCGAGTGTAAATAAATAAGTTTATTTACTTATGCGCTTAAATATTTAAAGTGATGATACCGTACACCTTCCTGATTCACTGTACAATATCGCATGGTTGTCTCTGACTTTGCGTGTCCAGCAAATATCATAGCCTCCTGCAAAGGCATTCCTCGGTTCAATGCATTTGTCAGAGCCGTCCTCCGGAATCGATGCGGATGCGCATTTTCTACGCCCGCCTTCTCTCCAATCCGCCGGATGATATCCTCAATTCCTGTTTTCGTCAGCCGGCTATTCGGTTTCTTGCTTCTGACAAATAGCGCCGGATCATTGTCTTTTCTGCTTTCCAGATATTCTTTCAGGTACATGTTGGTTCGTTCATTGATGTACACCGTCCTTTCTTTCGCTCCTTTTCCATATACAATCAGCTCTTTATTCGCATACCGGATATCTTCTCTGTTAATCTCTGAAAGCTCCGATACTCTGACTGCTGTGCTATATAGGAATTCTAGTAACGCTTTATCCCGAAGACTGCTGCATTTACGCAGCATCCGCTCCCGTTCTTCATCAGTATATGGTTTTCGGATCTTCTTTTCTACTTTGATAGATTCCACCAGCACCATCGGATTTCTCCGAATCCGGTCACGATCTCGCAGCCATCCGAAGAAACTGCTATACACTGCCCGGACATTCTTTAATGTCTGGTTTGCTACCTTGCGGATCATTTTATAAGTCCGCATGAATCCAGAGATATCTCCTGAATCTATATTCTTCACTGGCTTATTGATATAGGTCAGTAACCGAACTAGTTCATACCGATATTGCTTCACTGTCTTTGATGCTTTTCCTTCCAGTGCTTTACTCATCAGAAACTCTTCCAGATCCACTTCCCAGCTCCTGTCTACAACCTGCAGATCCGTTTCCTGAATTACTCTGCACCCGGTAAATGTCATCTGCAGCACTTCTTTTAGCTCCCGCAGCTGTACTTCATCAAGAATCAACTGCATTCTTCGCAATACATCCATTATTTTTGCTTCCATACGTTGCTCCTTTTTGCTTTCAGTATACCAACTGGCATACTGAATTAAGTAGCAATTTAACAACAATAGAGAAATGCAGATATCAGTTCGGCATAAGCAAGTCTCTGCAAATTCTACCTTTTATTTCCAGTTTTGTTATATATGTGCGTAGTGTTAAGAAAGTGGAATAAAAATACATCTAGTACCCCAACCACTCCAGTTTCCACCATTTTTGTATGATGTGATATGAATTCTATCACCCTTGGAACATTTTCCGGAAAAAATGGATGTCAGTATGTAGTAATTCCCGTTTTTTCCAATTATAACATCATTCAACTTGCAAGTGATTTCTTGCGCGTAAGTCCCACTATTCAAGTTCGAGTTTACTGCAACAACAAATGCATACGTAATGCCGGATTTTAAAAATTTGGTTGTGTCAAATGTAACACTTTCTGTTGACGTTGAATCAATGAATATTGGTTTCCTATTCTCTAAAACAGTGTTGGCTTTTGCAAGATTCGTATTTGTATTTGTCAATTTGCTATTTAATTCAGAAAGTCCATCCGTCACACTCAACAAACTCTTCACTTCTGTAACATTGATTCCGTCATAATGCACTTCAAAAGCCGGACAATCATCCACAAGATCTCCATTCTGCAAATTTCCCGAAGTGTATGCCGGCACTGCCGGATTACTTGCAACCGGTGTACCCTGGATCACCTTCCAACTGCAGTTTTCAACCTCTGTCTCTGCATTTCTGGTATACCGATTTACAATAAGATCAATCCTTTTCATTCCCTGACTTCCATTTGTCAGTGTAACCTCATCATAAGTACCAATATCCACGCAAGATATACAGCCGTGATGCGCCATCATCCCACTTCGGATTTTCAGCAGATTATTACTGCTAAGTTCCGGCTTCAGATTCTCTCCGCTTGTTATAATATAACTCCCCTGCCCGATAATCCCCTCCAGCATCTGCCGGAACTGCTGCGAAGTCACATGTGGTGATCCAGTTCTTCCAGATACAATTTTCATTCTTCATCTTCTCCTTCCAGTTTATAAGTAATTGATTCCACATCATTCGTAATCTCATAAATGATATTTTCGATTGGTTTTGACATATACATCCCAGTCAGGTAATCCCTGCCACCGACAATATCTCCAATCCCAACCTCGATTCCAAGCTTTGCAACATCCATCTGAAATGTCTTTTTATTCATCAGCTTCTGCAATTGTTCCACGGACGTTTTCTCCAGCTCTGCTGTTTCTGTGCTCGTATTTTCGTACACTGCTGAGATCTCATTCAGTCCTTTGTAATACTGCGTCTTTCCAATGCTTCCATCTTTCTGCACATACAGATGGAATATGTTCCTCTCCTGCATTTCCCCTTTTCCGGTTACGACCAGATGATTTACGCCATTTTGTTTATCATCCATCGTGAAATTCAGTCGACTGTCCTGTGACAATTCAATCTGCGCAGAATAATCAGTAATCGGAACTGCTTCAACCAGAATATAACATGGTTCATCCTGTTCTTTGATCAACCGGATCTGCAGGCGGTATCCAACACTTTTCAGCATTTTGGTAAGACCTTCCAGTAATGTGCAGTACCGGTCAAATTGAAAATTCTTTACAGATATACCCGTATCTTCTGATGAAACTCTGAATAATCCATCAAACTCCGGTTCGATCAGTGTTTTCATTAACTGATTCAGTTCTCCGGATACTGTTTTATAATCCGATCCGGCAGGCGGCTCGATCACCTTATACTGCAGTCTTCCCCGCCATGTGATTCCCTTCAGCTCCACATAATCCAGCGTTGTATCTGTCAGCACCTCTCCGATAATGCCTCCATATTCTGTCTCCGTAATATACACATAGCTTGAAAAGGTCAGCTCAGGGTACCAGTTCGACCTTGCAATCTGTACAGAGAATTCGTACTCGCCATTCGTATCCACTGTGATATTTGAGTCCAAAATCGCTCCCAGTTCTCTTCCATCACTATCTGCAAGAATGACATCTTTTACCACGGCGGCTCCCTCCTGTTCAAAAATAAAGTCAGGTCAAATCCATAATCCCCGGACCAGTTAATATTTAAAAGCCCGGATGGTATTCTCTCGAAAACAGTTTGTTTCTGTGCTCTCTGATTAAATAAATTTTGTACCGTTCCATTCGTCAAATACCTTCGGATCGTTCTTCTCTGGCTATCTATGATCAGATATTCCCTGCTTTCAAGCGTTACGAAAAACTCATAAGGATAATCGTTGATCAGAATCTTCGGATTTACACATGGTCCGTAAATGATCATCCGGTACTCGCTTGGAATGATGTGATCAACATCCCATGCTGCGATTCCTCTTTTTTCTCCGGAAAAATCAAACGGATAGTCATACTGAAAGTCGATTCCAGATGCTGCCGTTTCTTCCAATTGTGGAAAAAACTGTCTTGTCGCTTCTACTACCCATACAAGTTCCGGAGTCTGGAAGGTGATCTCCACTTCCGAATACACATACCCCTTCCATCCTTCTTTTGCTGACTTCAATACCTTGCATCTTAAATACGCACCGTTCACGTACAGTTTCCCGTAGGTATCATTTTCTGCATCAACCGCAATGATCCGGTATAGCTGCTCCATATTCGCCTGAAATTCTTCCCGCTTTCCAAACACATCAATCGTCACTGTTTTTTCATATCCGTCCGAAGACTCTGACCAGTCCGCATCGAACCAGTCAGTCTTCGTTGTACGAAAAGGAGCTTTCAAAAGATTCAGCTTTTCGCCGTTCATATTTTCATAATACACAATCATACCTGTGGCACTGCTCCTTTCGGTAATGGTCTGTCTATCCGTTTCGTATCCAGGAATACCGGCTTATTGCCATTTTCTTTTGCAATCTTCCTCTGGATACGTTCAAATCTGTCGTAATCAAATCCTTGATCCTTAAAGATCGGATTATTCTTTATTCCGCCTACCGTTTTATCCGAATTAACGGATGTTGTAAGCTGCACACTTCTTTGCAGACTCTGGACTGCTTTTTGTACTCCGGCATTCATGGATCCGACCGGAATATTCTTCTCAAATCCGATTCCCATACCAAGAGCCATCATCTTACCAACCTGGTCCCGGAATACTCTCGATGGAGAATGAATACCAAGTTTTGACTTGATTGCATCTAATGCGCTACTTGCCGCAGATGTTGCCGCGCTGATCAGGCTTCCTACCGCACTAGATATACCACTTGCAATTCCGGAAATGATATTCATACCAACACTGCCCCAGTTTACACTGGTAAATGCATTTTTGATCTGGCTGATCATGGATGGAATCTTACCAAGTAACGCCGGGATTCCCTGAACCAGTCCGACTGCGAGCTGCGTGATAATCTTCACACCAGTCTGTATGATCTTCGGCAAATTCGTGATAATCGTAGATGCTAGCTTGCCGATGATAACCGGTGCTTTCGCTGCCACCTGCGGAATCGCGTTTGCAATTCCCTGTGCCAAGCCTTCCATTAACCGTAATCCGGAAGTTATTAACTGCGGAAGATTACTGATCAGCGACTCAACCAGAGTCAGAATCATCTGTACTGCTGCCGGAATTAACTGCGGAAGTTGTGCGCCCAGGCTGCCTACCAGAGTTGCTATGATGCTTGCGCCTACGGAAATGAGCGATGGTAGATTTGCCGTAATCGCATTCATCAATCCCAAGATCAGGGTTGCACCTGATGAAATCAGTCCCGGAAGTGCTGCTGTGATTCCTGCTCCAAAGTTAGATATGATCTCCGGTCCTTTGGTCTGCGCCAGAAGCAGGATCTGGTCAATCTGTGTACCAAACTGACTGTAAACCAGTCCAAGACCGGCTACCACAACGGCTGCAACTGCACCGAAATTCATCAACCCTACAAATGACGGAATAAAGCCGGCTACTGTTCCAAGAACTCCCTGCAAAGCAGAACCAACCTGCCCGCCCCATGCTCCCAGATAACCGGCAGTATCTCCAAGTAGTGAAAACGCGCTTGTAATCCTGGGAATCTTTGATGCTATCGCCGATCCGATTTTTCCAACTGCCCCTCCGATTTTACCTGGGACACCGGAAACTACCTTGCCGATCTTTCCGACAGTAGCTGACAATTTCGGAGTCAGTACCTGAAACGGTCCTGTAATTGCACTGCCAAGCCCTTTCAGGCTACCCGTAAAATCTTTCTGAAAATTTGTAGCCGATTTTGTTGCGCTTTTGAATCCCTTCGGAAGCTTTCCAAGCTCAGACAAAACACCAGTTGTGAGTCCACTAAATCCCTCAACGGCTGTCTGTACATTACCGATCTGTGATCCGAATAATGAGATCACCGGTCCGGCTCCTGCAAGCACTGCTGCAGTCTTGCCAAGATTCATGAGCTCATCCGTACTCATGCTCTTCGTTTTCTCTGCGAGTCCGGCTATTGCATCAGTAAAGCTCTGTAAAAGCGGTACTTTATTGCCAATCTCATTGATAAAACCGACAAATCCATTGGAAGTATACGCATTATTCAGATCTTCCAAGGCTTTCACGCCAACAGATGCAAGCTCTTTAAGCGGTTCCTGAATGGATCCGTAGAATGCAATTCCAAGACCTTCTGCTTTGGACTTCAAACTGGTGATCTGACCAGCCAGATTGTCCTGCGCAACTGCAGCCATGTTCGCTGCTGCATCCTTGCAATTGTAGATGGAATTCTTCAGCTTATCAAAATCTCCGTCCGATGCATTTACGATTGCCAGCAGACCAGACATTGCTTCCTGACCGGCAAGCGAGGCTGCCAGCTGTGTCTGTTCCGCTTTGGAAAGACCTTTGAATCCGTTTCGCAAGTCGCCCATGACGGTATCCAGCGACTTCATATTACCCGCTGAATCCGTTAACGACACGCCAAGCTTATCCATTGCAGCCTGTGCCTCATCAGTAGGTTTTGCCATCCGACTGAGCATCTGCCTCAAAGAAGTACCTGCCTGACTTGCTTTGATTCCGGAATTTGCCATCAGACCGATTGCAACGGAACAATCCTCTACGGAATATCCCAGCGCCCCGGCTACCGGTGCGACGTACTTAAACGTTTCTCCCATCATTGCCACGTTTGTATTAGCATTTGATGAAGCTTTTGCCAGAACGTCTGCAAAATGTGTAGAATCCGAAGCTTTCAATCCAAAAGCAGTCAGCGCATCCGTAACAATGTCACTGGTTGTCGCCAGATCTTCACCAGACGCAGCGGCAAGGTCCATGATCCCTTTCAGACCACCTACCATGTCCTGTGTCTTCCAGCCTGCCATAGCCATGTATTCCATAGCCTGTGCGCTTTCTGTGGCTGAAAACTTGGTTTTCGATCCCATCTCCTTTGCCTTGTCGATCAGCTTTTGGAACTCATCTCCTGTTGCTCCTGAAATACTGGCAACCTTCGACATCTCCGCCTCAAAGTTCATTCCAACCTTGACGGCTGCAGTTCCGATTGATCCAACTTTATCGACAACCTTGGTGATCGCATTTCCTACGGCAACGCCTAATCCGGTAGTCGCAATCTTACTCAGATTTGAAATGCCTTCATTGAACCCATTCTCATTGATTTTGGTATCAAAATTCAAATATCCATCTGCCATACTATCATCCTTTCTGATAGCACGGCTCAGGGGCTCACAAGTGCTTACTTCTTAATTTTTATCTCCACCTCCCGTCGGCATTTGCGGCATTTCACATACAGTCCGCTGCACACTGCAGTATCTGTGTAAACAAGCAGATGCTGCCCGCAGTACGGACACGGATACCACTCACGCCGTGTCGGTATTTTAATTTCCATCATGAGAACATATCTCCAATCTCATAATCATCCA
>NZ_BAAHSG010000036.1:0-24932 GCF_054660775.1 Allocoprococcus similis | reverse complement strand
TCGTCCTCATCCTCGTATTCTTCATCATCGTCATACTCAGAATCGTCTTCATCCTCGTATTCAGCTTCTTCATCGTAAACCGCATCCGATTCATCATCTTCTTCGGAGTCAACGATTTCTTCAAAAGCTTCTTCTTCCAGGTCTTCATCGTCAGTGTCTGAAGCTTCTTTAGATGAATCTTCCGGGCTTTCAGTCTCTTCAGACTTTTCATCATCAACGAAATCTTCAGCATCTTCATCGGTGATTTCCGGCTCTTCACCATTTTCAAGCTGTTCCATCAGTTTGCGGATATCATCAGAAAGGATTGGTTTTGTAGCTCCAAGAACTTCCTCTTCTTCTTCTTTCTTCTTCTCGCGCAGGGCTTTTTCTTTCTCAGCTTCTTCCTGGCTCTTTTCAAGAATCTTTGCATTTTCACGCTGGGTTGCTTCCCAGTTGGCAAGAATTTCTTCAATCTTCATCTTACCGGTCATCTGTGAATCGTCTGAAACAGATTCAGGAGCAACTGCACCACTTGCAACGGCAACACCGGCTTTCAGGGCATCTGAAAGGGAGGCACCGGAAATGGTTGTGGAAATATCGGAAGTGCTTCGAATCCGGGTTTTTGGCTGTGACTCGGCTTCTGGTTCGGAAGCATGTGTCCGGGCCATTGGCTCTGGAAGATCCGGGAGATCAATACTGTCTGTGACATGTACATCTTTGCGGACCTTGTCTGCGATTCGTGGATCCGGTGCCGGTCGTTCTTTGGATTTTCGGAAGGAAGGTTTTCTCCTGGAAGAATCCTTACGGCCGATACCATCATTTCGATGATCGTATTTTTCCTGCTGAAGCGGAGTCAGCGGTTTGTATTTCATTTTAAGTTCCATTGCCTGGTATACATAAGTACCTTCGCTGAACCAGAGAATCAGATCATCACATTCATCAAGACATTCGGAAGTCATACCGGCTTCAGCGTATAATCTGGCAAGTTCATATGCCCATTTTTCAACGTATTCAGAATGCTTGAAATCTTCAAGAGCTTCAATCTGTTCTTTGACTGGCGCTTTCTGTGCTTTTAAGATCTTATACCGGAGAATGTACTGGTTTGGATCTTTCGGAGCAAGCTTGACAAATTCTTCGTAGCAATCAGCTGCTTCATCGAAATGTCCCAGCTTCAGAGAAATAATTCCCAGGCGGTATACAACCTTTCTGCTGGAAGGTGCTTTATCATACGCAATAAATAAGGTATCACGTGCTTTACCAAGTTCCCCCGCATTTTCATAGATTTCGCTTACGGTAGAGAGCATGGCGGTATTTTTTACTTTACGCCAGTCGATCGTATCTGCAATCGACATCGCTTTCTGGTAAGACTTCTGTTCGGCATACGCAAGCATCTGCTCTGTCTTTGCGCGATATTCATATTTATCCAACGTTTCTCACCTCATATGATTATTATTAATTATTTTACTTTTCCTCAGTAAGTCTGACTTTTGTACCGGAAACGGAAAACAAAAGTCTTATAATTTTACTTACTAAGTGTATCATAGAGCGTTGTCAATGTCAAAAATTACGGCTGATATTTTTCAGAAATGTTAAAAAAATATTACAAAAAATTCACAAATAGGGAGCTGGTAACATAAAAAAAGGAGACAGCCATCTTTTAAATGGCTGTCCCGGAATATTCAATTGTAATTTTTATTTTATAATTTTTATTTTTATATCGGAGGAATTAAGTAATTCTTATTCCTGTAAGTTCTTTGAGCATTTCATATGATATTCAGATTTTATAAATTTTATAAAAATGAAACCATATGAATCGATTCTGATCAATTCTGATCGTTCGTTATTTTATATAATCAGGTAATTCAATTTTTGTATTTATCAGCTTTCTCGTCACTGTTAAATTTACTTATCAATGAATGTTTCTTTACACATTTCTGATTTTGAATTACTGTGGTATTTACTTCAATATGTCAACAAATGCTGAATCTTTTATATCTTATAATCGTTTCCGGTTTATCTACTACTCCGACCTTTTTTAT
This sequence comes from Allocoprococcus similis, assembly GCF_054660775.1. Classification (NCBI taxonomy): domain Bacteria; kingdom Bacillati; phylum Bacillota; class Clostridia; order Lachnospirales; family Lachnospiraceae; genus Allocoprococcus; species Allocoprococcus similis. The sequence continues at coordinate 22,914 of NZ_BAAHSG010000036.1, read as the reverse complement.
CATTAACTTTTCTCTTACCGGATTATAATCTATGGTTAAGGCTCATCTCACAGGAATTTACATTTGCCATACCATTAACATATTGAGTTTTAGATGATGAAATATCCAACGGTCAAAGCCTCCTTCCTTTCGTTCTCGTTCCAAAATTTTTATCCGGATATTCTTTTTCTCTTATACTTTTTTCTGTTCAGAAGTCAGATATCAATTTTCTCTTATTATTATAAATTATCAATTTTAAAAATTGTTCTCTATACACCCCACTTACAAAACGCTCATAACCAAAATGTATAGTTGCTTTTTTAAAACTTTCTAATCTTCAAATAACAATTATTCTTGTTACCCTTTTCTGATCTGGTTCTTCATCTTATACTCTTGGCGAGTATATATGAAACTATGTAACAGATTAAAAAAATATCTTTTTGAAATTCCCTTTCTCGTCAGGAACTTCTTTTCTTTTGGATTGACTTAATAATAACACCCCAAAACTCATTTGTCAATATAATTTTAAAATAATTTCAATAAAATTAGAAAGATTTAAAATTGCAAAATATATATCAGAAAATTCCAACAATTATAAATACGATTAGAAATAGTTATAGCCATTTGCAATATATTCAAGGTTTTGCTATTGTTTCCGTCCATAAATGCATGATACACTAAAAAACAGATGAAAAATACAGGATATGGCATTGGGATAAAGAAAGGAGACCTGCAGATATGGGAGGATTTTTTGGCGTTGCATCAAAAGAGGCATGTAATCTGGATCTTTTTTATGGGACAGATTATCATTCGCATCTTGGAACCCGCCGCGGAGGTATGGCTACTTACGGAAGTGATGGCTGGAAGAGAGCGATTCATAATATTGAAAATTCGCCGTTCCGTACAAAATTTGAAAAAGATGTTGATACAATGAAGGGAAATATTGGAATTGGATGTATTTCTGATTATGATCCACAGCCAATTCTGATCCAGTCGCATCTGGGGTGCTTTGGAATTACGACAGTAGGTAAGATCAATAATGCGGATCAGCTGATCCGGAATCTTTATGAAAATGGACATACACATTTTCAGTCTATGACCAATGGACAGATCAATTCTACAGAGCTGGTTGCGGCATTGATCTGTAAAAAGGATTCGTTTGTTGAGGGAATCCGTTATGTGCAGTCAGTAGTTGAAGGCTCGATGACGCTTCTGCTTCTGACAGAGAACGGAATTTATGCAGCCAGAGACCTTCTCGGACGTACACCGGTTGTGATCGGAAAGAAAGAGAATGCATACTGCGTTTCCTTTGAAAGCTTTGCATATATCAACCTTGGATACACAGATTACAAAGAGCTGGGACCTGGGGAAATCGTTTACGTGACACCGGAATCTGTGGAGACTGTAAGTCCTGCATGTGAAAAGATGAGAATCTGTTCGTTCCTGTGGGTATACTATGGATATCCTACTTCTTCTTATGAAGGGGTTGGCGTAGAAGAAATGCGTTATAACTGTGGAAAGCTTTTAGCACAGAGAGATGACCATTCGATCGACGTGGATATTGTTGCAGGAGTTCCTGACTCGGGTATCGCTCATGCGATAGGCTATGCAAATGAATCAGGTATTCCGTATGCAAGACCATTTATCAAATATACTCCGACCTGGCCAAGATCCTTCATGCCGACAACACAGAGTCAGCGTAATCTGATCGCCAGAATGAAACTGATCCCGGTACACAGTCTGATCGAAGACAGGAGCCTGCTGCTGATCGATGATTCGATCGTGCGTGGCACACAGCTCCGTGAGACGACAGAGTTCCTGTATCAGAGTGGCGCAAAAGAGGTGCATGTCCGCCCGGCATGTCCACCGCTTCTGTACGGATGTAAATATCTGAACTTCTCCCGTTCCAAATCAGACCTGGATCTGATCACAAGGAGAATCATCCGTGAGTGGGAAGGCGACAATGATATCAATGTACTGAGTGAATATGCGGATCCGAACAGTGACCGGTATGCAGCAATGCTGGAGGAAATCCGCAAGAGACAGAATTTCACGTCACTTCGTTATCATAGACTGGATGATCTGATCAAATCAATCGGGATTGATGCATGCCAGGTATGTACCTACTGCTTTAACGGTGTGGAATAACAGGTAAATGAAAATATAAAACAGGTGTCCACGTAAGTATATCTTAGTGATATATCCCAGTGGGCACCTGTTTTTGTATATACGATTTTGGTGTATACAATGATGTGGAATGGTGTACAAAGTATGCGGAGCGGCAGCTCCTTCTGCAAAGCTGCACTATAGCAGCAGATCATCTATCTTCACATAGTCTCCCATCCGATATGCTTCAATTGCATTTCCATTGATCACATAGAACTTTTCGTTTGCATACACACCGCGGGTTCCAAGATAAGAATTACCGTTGACTTCCTCCTGCATCTGTACCTGGAAGCACTGATCTTTATCGTAAGAAAGGATCACATACTGGTTGGCAGATCCGGAAAGCGGAAAGCCGATCAGATTCTTTTCCGGATCAACCAGTGCTGCACGGTAGTCAGAAAAAACATCCGAGTAATAGTACTGATCCAGTGTGTACTTGCTGACTTCCTTCACATCCGAAGGATCACTGATATCAAACATGGAGATCTTTACCCCGTTTGTAATGCCATTTTCATCGGTATCCATACCGATGCCAAGAAGCAGGTTATCACTGTAAAAATGCAGGTATTCCGAAAAGCCGGGAATTTTCAGCTTGCCAAGGATCTTCGGATTCTCCGGATCGGAAAAGTCTACGGAGAATAAAGGATCTGTCTGTTCATAAGTTACAAAGTAACCGGTATCGCCCAAAAATCTTGCGGAATAGACCTGTTCATTTTTGGCAAGATCCTCGATCTTACCGATTGTTTTCAAATCTGCATCCAGCACATAGACTGCATTGGACTGTGAAGAGCTTCCGGCATTGTGCGTAATCGTTGTCACCAGCCGCAGCGTATTGTCATACTCATCAATGCTGAAGGAATCGTTCAGATATCCTTTTACTTTGCCCTGGGCAGAGCCGGAAAGTTTTCCTTTATTGTAAGACAGCTTGCGGAGGATCGTCTGATTCTTTGCCGCAAGATTATCTGCGAGGATACTGCTGTTCGCATACTCGTAAATATAAATGTTGTTCTCACTCACATAGACTTCGCCATTCTCAGACATGACTGCTTTCTGGTCTGCTGCCTTATCCGGACTGGAAGCGGAAACGGAGCTGACAACAAGGTACTGGTCTGCTGCATGGTTCGTCGGGAGATAGATATCCGACTGCTTCAGAAGATTGTCACCAACAAGCGGAACATAGGAAGGATAATCTTTTTTGGTGATCGTATCGTAAATATAATAGTCGCTGAATACATACAGATATCCGTCTTTAAAACGTGAAGTGCGGTAGTAACCACTCTGATCCACGGTTCCGATGGATTTCGGATTGTTGATATCTGCCAGATCATAAGTCTGGATACGGGTACAGCTGCCGCGGTACAAAGTTTTACTGTCAGAATCAACCTGCGTGTTCTGCATATTGCCAAGGACAAAAAGCTTCTGGTCACTCAGGTAAAATTCGGATGCCTGAAAATTCTCATTCAGCGAAATACCGGAAACAACCTTCATCTGATCAGACCGGATATCTACAATGGAAATTTCCTGTGAGTTTGCTTTCAGTGTATAAAGATAACTTCCATCCGTTTTTACAATGTCTGCTTCACCGACACCCTCTGTGCGGACGTTGGTATCGGAAAATGAAGTATCCACAGCACGTGAAGAGGCTGTTGAAGAATCCGAAGAGGAGCTGGAACTATCGGTGCGTGCACCACTGTCGGCTGTTTCAGTTGAATACATGACAATTCCGCTGTCGGTTGAACCGGTAACAGATGAAGAATCCAACTCATCCTGATAAGATTGCAGGTATGTGTAGATTTCATCATAATCGGTTGCCGTCTCTAAAGTATCGGAAGAGGCAAGCTTACCGGAGGATGTACCGATTGAAGAACTGCCTTTTGTGGAAAAAGTGGCTGAGTCTGAAGAAAGATTCTGCTGGCGGATGTGGGTGCCAATGCCGACAACCAGTACCAGTGCGGCAGCGATAAGTCCTCCGCGCATCCATTGACCGTGGGAAAATCCATGCTTTTTATGGATATGTCCGGAAGCCTGAGTGCTGTTATGCTCTTCCAGCCTTTTCATAATCTGATCCGGTGCAAGGCTTTCCGGAACAGGAGTTTTTTCCGTAGATTGTTTTATTTTATCCAGTATTTCTTTTTCGTGATCTGTCATATGAAACACCTCCTATTACTCTTTTATCCTACTCTTTCAGAAGCCAGCTCATCTTTTCGAGGGCACGCTTTCTGCGGGAGCGGACTGTATTCGGGTTCAGCTTTAGCATTTTCCCGATCTCTTTACTGTTGTAACCGCCATAGACGGATAAGCCGATGATCAGCTGATCGTCTTCATCGAGAATAAGAAAGGCACGTTCCACATCTGTGCGGAGTCCGTCACAGTATGTGGCAGAAGCATGATCTTCTTTCAGCTCGGTCTCGGTGCGTTCACGGCTCTTTAATTTCCGGCGGCACACATTTGCCAGAATCTGAAAGATCCAGGAACGGAATGCTTCTTCTTTGCGTAATTTATGTATGTTCTCATAGGCGGAAAGAACGGCTTCACTGACGGCGTCTTCTGCATCCTGCGGATGATGCATCATGCAGAGCGCAAAACGATACAGATCCTGATAAACCGTCTTATATAATTCTTTAAATGCAATTGCATCAATCATAAAGTCCCTCCTCTCAAAACAGGTTCTTTGTATATAAGAGTATAAAAAAGTCGGAAGTGTTGCAAAAAGGGACAGAAAAATTTCCGTCCCTTTGAAATCATATCATTGTCTGAGAAAAATTAACCTCTGTAGTAGTTGATCAGACATCCTTTGAGGATGATCTCACGTTCAGCATCGGTCAGATCACCGAGCTTCAGATCAATCTCCTTCAGATCATCGCCTACGACATAAGCCTTGATCGTGGAAGCTTTGTCTTCTACTGCTTTGCGGATATCCGGCACGAAGAGATAGTCCCCGTTCCTGAAAGAAAGCTTTGTGTGTTCCTCTTCGGTAATAAACGGAAGCATGCCCCAGTTGATCAGGTTCGAGCGGTAACGTTTGGTTGCGTACTCATTCGCGATATTCGCCCAGCCGCCGAGGACCTTCTGGCAGGAAGCAGCCTGCTCACGGGCAGAACCATCGCCAGGTTTGACCGCGAAAATGGTACTTCCGACACCGATATTTCCTTTGCCGACTTCCGGATAAGACTTCTGGATTGCTGCCATCACCGGTTTTAATTCATCCAGTACATCCAGTGGACAAGTACCTGCTTCAATCGCTTTCTGGGCTTTCTGGACCTCTTTCGCGCGTCCTACATAGGCAGGATCCTTTCTGGAAAGTGCAAATTCAGCAAGTCCAAGCGGGTTGGAACGATAAGAAGAAGTCTCGCCGGACGGGATCAGTTCGTCTGTCGTTGTAACCGGATCGTGGATCTCAGATACGACCTTCAGGATCAGATTCTCAGGAAGAGCGCTCATTGCCGGCCAGTCTTTGATGTTCGGTCCGAATTTGATCTCAACCGAAGGATCAGCAACGCCGTGGCTGTCAAATACACGGTTGGCGTAAATTCTGGAATCAAAGTGGTAGGTCGGGTTCTTGTATTCAATATCAAAATCTGTTGCCGGAGTAAGGAAACCTTTGTTCGCAGCAGTTGCGGCAATGGAACGTGCATCCATAAGGGCAACAGATGCGATCTGTCCACTCTGCAGCTTGCTTCCTTCACGGTTCGGGAAGTTACGGGTAGAGTGACGGATGGAAAATGCATTGTTTGCCGGAGTATCCCCAGCACCGAAGCACGGTCCGCAGAAGGCAGTCTTCACGATCGTACCGGCTTCCATCAGGTCAGCAACCGCACCATTTTTCACAAGCTCCATGTAGATCGGTGTACTTGCCGGGTAAACACTGAAGGTAAATTCATCTGATCCGATGTATTTGCCACGGATGATGTCTGCAGCAGCACAGATATTTTCAAAACCGCCACCGGCACAGCCTGCGATGATACCCTGATCGACATAAAGCTTACCATTTACGATCTTGTCCTGAAGAGAGTAATCCACAGTACCGTCCAGGCTTACCAGCGCGCGCTGCTCTACATCGTGGAGAACATCTGCAAGGTTGGCATTGACATCCTCGATGGTGTAGACATTGGACGGATGGAACGGCATGGCGATCATAGGCTTGATCTCGCTCAAATTGACGTATACAAGACCGTCATAGTAAGCGACTGCGCCAGGCTCCAGTTCCCTGAAGTCATCACTTCTTCCGTGGATATCGTAGAACTCTTTGATCTTGTCATCGGTTCTCCAGATAGAAGAGAGGCAGGTTGTCTCTGTTGTCATAACATCGATTCCGATACGGAAGTCTGCACTTAATTTGCCAACGCCAGGTCCGACAAATTCCATGACCTTGTTATTGACATAGCCATTGCCGAAGGTTGCGCCGATGATCGCAAGGGCAACGTCCTGCGGTCCGACACCTTTCACCGGTTCGCCGTCCAGATAGATTCCGACAACGCCCGGCATCTTGATATCATAAGTCTTGTTCAGAAGCTGTTTTACAAGTTCCGGTCCGCCCTCTCCCATTGCCATGGTACCGAGTGCACCATAACGGGTGTGGCTGTCAGAACCAAGGATCATCTTGCCGCCGCCTGCGAGCATTTCACGGGCAAACTGGTGGATAACGGCCTGATGAGGCGGAACATAGACACCGCCGTACTTCTTCGCACAGGTCAGTCCAAACATGTGGTCATCTTCATTGATCGTACCGCCGACTGCACACAGAGAGTTATGGCAGTTGGTCAGAACATAAGGGATTGGGAATTTCTCCAGTCCGGATGCTCTTGCAGTCTGGATGATTCCGACAAAGGTAATGTCGTGCGAAGTCAGCTTGTCAAATTTGATCTGAAGCTGCTGCATATTACCGGAAGTATTATGCGCACTTAAGATCCCATAAGCCATTGTCTCTTTTGCAGCAGCTTCTTTTGTTGTCTCAATACCTGTCTTGCTTTTTACGGCAGCAAGTGCATCGGGTGCATCTGCAATTACCTCAGTACCGTGTAAAAGATAGGCACCGCCTTCGTATAATTTCACCATATCATGTCCTCCTATTTTCTGTTTTCTATGAATTTCATGTGGTCTGCGACCATCAAAGCAATCTTAAATGTCAGGGCGTCCTCAAAGACTCTGACATCCAGCCCGGTCTGCTTCTGGATCTTCTCCAGCCGGTAGACGAGCGTATTCCGGTGGACGAAAAGCTGTCTCGCTGTCTCCGAAATATTCAGGCTGTTTTCAAAAAATTTATCAACTGTGGATAAGGTTTCTTCGTCAAACTGATCAACGGTATTTCCGGCAAATACTTCTTCCAGGAACATCTCGCATAAGGAAACGGGAAGCTGGTGGATCAGCCGTCCGATACCGAGTTCGCGGTAGGATAAAATATTGCGTTCCGGATAGAAGATACGTCCCACATCCAGAGCCATGCCAGCTTCTTTGTAAGACTGTGAGACCTCTTTGAGCTCGGGAATGATGGTTCCGAAGGAAAGCCGGACATTGACCATAGCTTCGGTGTTGATCGCATTCACCAGCATATCGGCAGTCGAACGGATCGTATCATAATCATCCGTACTGTCAAGGGACTTGATCAGAATAATATGTCCCTCATCTACGGCAGTAACAAAATCACCGGTTCCCGAGGAATAAATCCCGCGGATCATATCCAGGACGATCGTGTCATCCGGATTCTTCGGTTCGATCAGATAGACGACTCTGCGCTGCTCAACTGTAATACCAAGCTTTTTCGCCTGATTGTAGATATCTACGAGAAGCAGGTTATCCAGGAGCAGGTTCTGGATAAAACGGTTACGGTCAAGACGTTCGCTTCCGGATCTTAAAAGGCTCTCCAGCTGGCAGACACTTAAGCGTCCGCTGGTATGCACATCAATCTCATTATTGTGCTCGATCACGAAAATATAAGTCAGTTCATCATCATCATAAACCGGAAACAGACCATAGCATTCATCCAGGTGCTCCTCCGATACGCCGGTAACCTCCAGTTCTTTTAAAAATGAGCAGACAGCTTTTTTTACTGCAGGCTTCTCCTTACCTACAGCTGCAAGCATCACTCCGTCTGTGTTCCAGATGGAACAGTTACACTCGATGATATCCCCTATTTCATTGATTGTTCTCTGTAAAATCTGGTTGGATAACAATCCATTCACCTCTCCATTCTTTTCAATATATGACAAATGGGAGAATTGTGAAATTCCCCCATCTTCTTCTGACAATACAATCTGATATTATTTTAGCAAATGTTTCACACTTTAGCAAGATAAAATGAAAAACGTTCTCTCTTATTCGTCTTCGTCATCGCGTCTGTCAAGCATGGCAGCAACGATTTCAAGAATTACAGCAAGACCGATCATAGATGCAGCGGCAATCTTTCCGGCAGTGCCGGTTGCAGCCTGTGCGATGCCGCCGATAACCGGAACAGAAAGCTTTACTTTTCCGATGTAGTTGTTGTAAGGGATCGGATTCATATCTTTTTCCTCATTGGCATCCCCTTTGGTGATAAACTGTCCCATCGCCGGGCTGTTGGATACTACACGGTGGGTAATGATCGAGCCGTCTGCATTGTTGCTGTAAAAAGCAATGACATCATCTTTGACGATCGTGTCTGGTTCTTCATACCGGACATAGACCAGGCTTCCCGTCGGGATCGCCGGTTCCATGCTCCCACTGATCACGGTGTACATCTGAAAACCAAAAGCTTTCGGAAGCGTCAGCGGAATACAGGCAAGAATCAGTACTGTCAGTAAAACAGTGCCCAGTGCACTGCAAAATGCAGCCACCGGGCTTTTCTTTTTCTTCGTTCTCTTCAAAAAAGACTTCTCCTTTAGTGCCGCGCTTTTTTTATTTTGCACGTTTTTTCAAGAATACGATCAGTCCTACGAGAGCTGCTACCGCAACAACGATAATGCCGATCCCTGCTGCGATCGGAGTCTTGCTCGTCTTGTCTTTCGCATCGATATTTCCTTTTGGAGTGTCTTCATCATCCAGATCTACCAGAGACTTTGGTGTCTGTTCATCCTCAGATGTTGCAGTATCTTTATCTTTAGCTGTCGTATCCTGAGAATTGTTATCTGTCGTTGTACCATCGGTTGTACCGGTTGTGGTTCCGTCTGTTGTGCCACCGGTAGTTCCGGTTGTAGTGCCACTGGTAGTTCCGGTTGTAGTTCCACCGGTAGTTCCGGCAGTTCCACCGGTTGTGCCGCCTGTCGTGCCACCTGCTGTACCGACATTACCGGTACCTGTGCCAGGAGTTGCTGTACCAGGAACAGTCGTTGTGATGGTGGTTGTTGTTGTAACAACACGGTCTGTAGCACCCGGTTTGTAGGTAAACGTAAATACATTCTCAGATTCATTATTACTCAAAGTCTTGGTAAGTGCAAGAGCATCTGGAATATAATTTTCAATATACTGATAAGCGACGATTGGTTTGTCACCGACATTTCCGTAGAAGGTCTGGCTTTCTGCAAGAGCCTTACCGGAAGCATCCTGATAGTTTACGGTGTAGGCAACCATGTCCTTTTTGATTCCATAGGCTACGACATAGTCAGCATCACCGGTTACATTGTCTAATACAGGAGAAGCAAGAGTTTCTTCATTGTCACGTCCGCTGAGACGGATTCCTTTGACATAGTATTTGTCATCGGTTACCTGAACGTTCTTCAGATTAAAAGTAACAGTAGAACCGGCGAAAAGAGAATCCTGCTCCACCTTAGCCTGGCCGTTTATCGTTCCTTTATTACCTGCCGATAAAGTTACCTTATAGGTATACCCGTCAGCAGCCATAACGCTCATCGTGGATGCACCGATCGTCATTGATACAGTCAGAAGAGAAACCAGTAATTTTTTCCATCTTTTCATCTGCTTACTCTCCTTTCTGTCTGCGTCTTTTTGTGTTCTTATTGAGTGTGTAGATACCGTATGCAAGAAGAATCAGTCCACTGATCAGTGCAAGTACACAGAAGAGAAGAACTCTTGCGGTATCACCGGTCTTAACGGTATTGGTGGTCTTGACGATTTTCGTCTTGGTAATGGTATTGCTTACTTTTACCTTTTCCACTGCAAAGTTCATACGAAGCTTTGCGAGCGTGTTCTGGTAACCATTGCCCTGTGTCTCACCTTCGATACCGATGGTAAGGTGTACGGTTCCGGTACCATTGGAAGCAAGACGGCCGAGGTAGAAATATTTCTCGGTAGAGTTTCCAAGCTCCTTCAGACCTTCACCGTTCTTAGATGAACCTTCGCCTCCGACGGTATCACTGTTATAGAGTACCTTTTCGGTATTGTCACTTCCAACATAAGTCAGCTTGTATTCGTAAGCACCACCTTCAGCGGATTCCTGTGCTTCCTCCAGTGTCTGGATGATCTCATTGGTCATGTACCAATCGGTCTCGCCTTTATCGGAGTTCTTCAGCTGAACCTTCAATTCAATGCTGTCACCCGGCTGGATCGCTGCCAGCTCATCGGAAACAGTCTTGTTTTCAAAATTGCTTTCCATCTTGTCGCCGGTGAAGTGAACCTGCCATCCGTCGGCTCCCTGATAGTCTTTTGCAAATGCAGTTGTATGTACCCCTGCTGCCATTATCACTGTCATGGCGAGGCACAAAATTTTCTTTTTCATACTCTGTACCTCCCTACTGTAAGCTTAAACTGGTTTCGTCATCTGATACATTCACATCTACACCCCAGGCACTCTTGATGGCGTCTTTTGCGTTATGTGTCTGTACTGCATCTACTTCTGCATCGATGTGGAACGTATAGTTGCCATACTTGTATGTGTAAGTAATGGTGTTGTCCTTTACTGTTTTCTCTACCTCTGTTGCAATCTTCGGATCAATGCGGAGTGTGTCAGATAATGCCGGTGTGGTATCTCCGGCTTTTACTGCCTTTGTGTAATAAAGAACGGTTCTTTCGTCTGTGGTCTGCTGATCTGCAACTACCCAGCCGTTAGCGGTAAGGAAATTCAGTTCGATCAGATCTGGTGAAAGAGTGGTGTTCTTCTTGCCCTCTTTGTTCTGCCAGCTCTTGGTAAGGATCACACGCACGAAGGTGTCGATGTTACCGCTGTTCTGAACACTGAGCTCTTCTTTGTATTTCTTTCCAGGTGCGAATTTTTCATCTTTTCCGAGAAGGCCTGTCAGGAGTTCCCCGTCTTTTACTTCTTTCTGGTTCTTAGATGTAAAATCCTGGCTGCTGACGACATCGCCATTCTCTAAAAGAGATACACCGATATTCTGCATCTCGATCTGTGCGGAATAATTCTCACTGTAGTATGTGAGTGCGGCACGTGTACTGCCGACAGTACTGCCAATCAACAGGAGCGCTGATGCTGTCAGAAGCAGGGCCGATTTTTTTGGAAATGATTTCTTTTTCTTTTTCATCTTCGTTCCCTCCTATTCTGTGGTTTTACTGTCTTCTGTTGTCTCAGTTGTGATTACATGATTCCAGTCTGCATATGGGTTTCCATTTTCATCGTAAAGAACCGGTGTGCATTCCTGGATAACCACGATATTGAATTCTTCCGGTTTATCTTTCCCTTCTGGGAATTTGTAAGAGATATTGAGTTCCGGTGTGGTTTCGTCTGCCGGAAGAACGCCTTCATAGTGCCAATAACCATCATCTTCGGCTTTCCATCCGCCATTCGGAGCAGTATAGGTAAGTTCCATTGGGGCAAATGCTGTTACTCTTACGAAGCAATCATAATCACCGGTATTTGTAATGGTGACGTGCTTGCCATCTTTATCGACTGTTTCGTTAGGGATGGTTTCGGTAAATCCCATATTCATCGTCACACCGCCACCGGCTGTTGTATAAGTTGTGAAGTATGCCATTGCACTTCCAACTGCCAGGGTTCCGGTAAGAGCAAGTGCTGCCGCTGCCATGATAAGTGGTTTCTTATGTAACTTTCTCATTCCGACTCCCCCTTCCTAGTTCTTTTCTGCCGGTTCGGTGTACTGATACTGACCATTTTCGTCCAGCTTGAAATTATTTTTTACACCGTAGCCGCCATTCATATTGTTATTGATATCATTTGTAAATGAAACGGATGCAGGAGTGTTAGTTGTACCTCTATCAGTTGCTACAATCGTTGTCGTTTGATGATCATTTGCTGAGGTAAGTTTGTAGCTTGCACCGCTGTACACTTCTGTAACTTTTACCGCAGCTCCTGCAGGGATCTTTGTAATTGTTACGGAAGATTCACCTGCGGCTTTAAAGTCAAGGGACTCGATGCGGGTTTCTGTTTTATCGCTCTTACGTGGTGTAATATCAATCTGGAATACGAAGGTTGTTTTCTTACCGGTTGTTGCATTATGATTTGCAAGTGTTTTATAGATCTTCAGATCACCATATCTTGCATGTTCTTCCGGTTTCAGACCAATTGCGTTGGTATCTGTCAGATCGTAGATCCAGGTATCGTTACCATTGCTGTAATAATTGTTGGTCGGAAGTGATACCAGGTAAGGGGTAAAGGTATAGGTATAATTCGTGGTAACTACTTCCGGTGTATCTACAAGGTAAAGTCCTGTAGCAAGATCAGCCAGACTTCCGGTTCCAGCTGCTAAAGTAACTGTAGTGGTTGGTTTTACGGAATTTTTCAGCAGCTTCTGTGCCTCTTTGGCACGTGCAGCCCATTTGCTTGCTGCATCGTTATTATCAGCCCTTACCGAAGATACATCCAGTTCGGTGAAAGCTCCGGTTGCGGTATAGTTACCGGATACATCTACATCTGCCACCTTATAAAGATTCACTTTAATGTCAGTGCCGGCATCTGCCAGTTCGTTGCCTTCTCCGCTTACACTGAATGAAACCGAACACTTCCGGTCCGTCTCAATCGCATTCGCAGCTCTGGCACCAGGCAGAGTGAGAAGCGGAAATGCAAGAGCGAGAGCTAACAAAAACGTTGTTCCCTGTTTTAATCGTTTATTCATCATCGCCTCATGTCCTCCTTAAGAAATCTTGGTTATTCTTTGTGAGCTTTTCTCTTGGAAAGAAATCTTAAGAGAATGATCACAAGAATCGTGATTGAAAGTCCTAAAATTAAATAGAGCATATAATAATTCTGAATGGCCTGAACCATTGAATCTGAAACGGATTCCGTCTGGTCTTCTTCGCCGTTATAAGGAACTCTGGTTCCTCTTACGAGAAGACGGTGGGAATTGACTCCGTATGGAGTACAGGTAAATAAAGTAACCTGATCCTGTCCTTCTTCTATCTGAAGCGCTTTTTCAAGCGTCTCATGATCGTCTTTGTCTACCATCGGGAGGATCTGATCCACCTTATAGGCAAGTACATTATCCAAAATGTGGATGTAGAATTTATCACCGGCTTTGAGCTGGTCGATATCGGTAAATAGCTTTGCACTCGGTAGTCCGCGGTGTGCGGCGAGTATGCTGTGGGTACTTTCGCCTCCGATCGGAAGCTTTGTCCCGTTCAGATGTCCGACTCCTGTCTGAAGTTCATCATCACCGGTGCCATGGTAAATGGCAAGCTTGATGTTGATCTTCGGAATGGAAAGGTATCCCATTACTCCGTCATCTGCAACGTTCAGGATCTTCCAGTATTCGGTGTCTTTGATGTCATTTTCATCTTCACCAAATACATCTCCGTAGAGGTTGTTCTGTTGAATGGTATCATTGAAAGCTTTTGCCTTTTCCCACTCAGAGGTGAAGTCCTCCGGTTCCATGTCCTGTATTGTATTGTCATAGCTGCTGATCAGCTGATTCTGTCTGTAGGTGTTCCACTGGTTGGATACCGTCGGGTAGATCAGAATCCCAAATCCTATCAAGAATAACAGACCGAAAAGGAAGGTTGAGATTTTTCTTTTCATAGGTATATTCCCTTTCTCGTTCTTATTCTCTTTTTAAGAGGTCTCATTTTTCTTCTTTTGAAGCTTCTTCTCCTTTAAGTATAACACAAGGATGAAGATTGTGGTAATTACAAGACCAATAATTACCCATAAAAGATAATTTGTATGAAGACTGATTCCGCTGAGCGGTGTCTTCTCATAGGCAACTTCCTGTTCCACATAAGGTACTCTGTGACCACGGACCAGAAGCCGCTCGGTATTGACTCCGTATGGAGTACAGGTAAGAAGTGTTACAAGATCTTTTCCTTCTTCTACTGCAAGAGAGGAAGTTTCTTCCGGTTTTACTACGGAAATCTTGTCGACTTCATAACATAATGTTTCGTTTAATACATGGATCAGAAAATGATCGCCTTCTTCCAGCTGATCCAGATCGGTAAAAAGAGACGCACTCGGAAGTCCACGGTGTGCGGAGATAACGGCGTGTGTACTTTTACCGCCGATTGGAAGAGAGCTTCCTTCCAGATGTCCGGCTGCCTGTTTGAGAACATCTTCGTCGGTAGTGTGATAGATTGGAAGCTTGATGTCAATCTTCGGGATCTCCACGATTCCCATCATCTCGTCACCGGCAATATTCAGAGCATCCATGTAGGACTGGTCTTCTTTGTCACTGGCTGCGGCTACTGCAAATGAGTCAGGAAGGATACTTGGAAGTAAGGCTTCGTTGTAAGCTTCTGCTTTCTGCAGTTCTGCGTCATAATCAATCTCATGTGCTGCATCCTTTTCGGATACAGTCTGTTCATAACTGCTGATCAGTTGCTTCTGCCTGTAGTTATTCCACTGGTTTGCAACGAATGGATACAGCAGTAAGGACAACCCGGCTAAAAATATGATGCCAATAATAAGTTTGTTTGCTTTGCGTTTCATCCGAACTCTCCTTGCTGTTGTATTATTTTTTAGGAATCCGGGGCGACCTGCCCCGGATTCGATATCTGATTATAAATAATTATTGCAATTATTTGTTGTCTGATTTCTTGCGGCTTGCGAAGAATAAGCCAGCTGCTGCGATCATGATGAGGCATCCAGCGATTGTGAAGATTGTAGTACCGATACCACCGGTTGATGGAAGGGAAGAAAGTTTAGTGTTAACAAATTCACCAGCATCAACAGTTACTGTGTGTCCATCTTCAATTGTTGCAGATTTAAGATCTGTAACAAGTTTATAGCCTTCTGGTGCTTTGGTCTCCTGGAATGAATATGTTCCTTCATCAAGACCTTTAATTAATAATGTACCATCATTAGCAACAACCATCGTAGTTGTAGCCCCAGTCTCTCCTTCAAGTGCATGTTTATAAACACCATCAGATACTTTTACAACGGAAACTTCTTCTGTTGTTCCATCGTTTTTAGCTTTTAACAGTTTGAATTCAGCACCTTTCAAACCAGTATGATTGTTATCAGTCTTTTTGATTGTAATAGCACCTTCTGTACCGTTTGTGTTACCCTTTTCATAAGTTACAGTATCGGCAGTTACAGTAGCTTCGTTAGAATAATCAGTATCGGACATTACAATTGCATCATATGTTATTTCAACAGTTGCACCAGCTGGTGTTGCTTCAATGAGACTTGATAAATCTACAACGTACTCTGTTGTGCAGCCTGTTGTTGAATTAATAGTGTTTGTAACAGGAAGTTTTGCAAGCTGTTCGGCTGAAATAGGAGTTCCACTGATAGAAACAGATTTCAGATCTGTAATCTTTAAATTTACTGGTTTATCTTTTACCGTAAAGTTTTTCAGTTCAGCACCAGATTCGTTTGATTTTGGAGCCATCTGTGTTGAAATAGTGAAAGTTACAGTCTGACCTCTATGAACAAATCTATCAGAAGCAGTTTTGTTAACATTGTATTTTTCAAGTTTAGCAGTTACATTAGCTGCCTTAGATGCCATATAAACCTTGCCATCTCTATCATATGTATTAGTAACCATTAATCCATAAACACCTGCTGTATCGTCTGCAACAACTACATAGGCTCCGATTGGAACCTCATTAAATGTACAACTTGTTCCTTCAATAGCAGTCTCTCCTGTATATGCGGCAAATGGTGTTTGGGTTTTTGCTGCATCTTTCAGTGCGTTTTTCTGATCACTTTTAATCTTATAATTACCTGTTGTTGTATCAACTTCGATATAATTTTTAGCCCAATCAACAACTGTCCATTCCTGATTACCATTATTATCGTTCAGATAAATGATATTAACTAAGCTTACATTTGTTTTTACACCTTGTGCAAGATTAGTTACAGTAATTGAGTTTTTATAAGAGTCTGTAATCTGCGCTGCAAATGATGTCATACTCATTCCGAGTACCATTGCCAGTGTTAATAACACTGCAAATAATTTTTTCATCTTCTTCATATTGTTGTCTCCTTTTCTTTTTAAGGGCTTTGCCCATTTTTTATTGTCCCCTCATATGGGATAATAACGTTTTTGTGTGGCAAGAAGTCACTGAAAAATTAATCCTTACAATTATTTTCCCAGCACCTCCTTGCATTTGTTTTTATATAAGATCCATACGGCTGCGAACATAAGTAACATGCCGCCAATCATATACAAGTAAATTCCGGTGCCTCCGGTGTGAGGCAGTTCATAAAGCAAATCATTTGCCACTGTAATGACGTAGGTATTATTTGTTATTTTAACCTTTACATTTGTATTTCCTGAAACGGTAATACCTTCATCATTTACTGTTACAGTGATAGGATTTGCCAGCTTGGTATAACCTGATGGTGCTTTCACCTCAGTCAGTGTATAAGTACCATAAGCAATATCGCCTTCCAAGACTAGACCATTTGCATCTGAAATGTAAGTTCCATTTGTATTTGTGCCAATCTTTACTACTTTTCCATTACTGTCTACCAGAGTAAATTCTGCACCTTCCAGATAAATATCCGGTGTACCTTCTGCATGTCTTGTTTTCAGAATTTTAATTTTCTGAGCACTCTTAGTATTTGTAATGGTGTAACGATTACCAGATTTACTATAAGTTACTGTGTATGTCGTTCCGCTGATAGTTGTTGTTTCATCTGATTCGATCATGCTGTACTTATGATCCTTATAATCAATTGTCCCGTTTGTGTCATCCAGCTTCAGCTCACGAACACCGCCATAGTTATCTGCTTCTTCTACAGTGAAAGAACCGCTGTAATTATTTCCAGGTAACAATTCAAGAATGCGTCCTGAAACCGGATTTCCAGTTTTATCAACTAACTGTACTAAAATGGTTTTCTTTGGATCACTTCCCACCCAATTTTTTTTGACTGTAATCTGTTCAACTTGAACAACTGGTTTCTTATAATTTTCTGTAACATTGCTGTCTTTCCACTTATAAGAAATCGTTGCTGCGTTGTTTGAATAGAAACCTGCCTTTTCTGATGATGTTCCAGTTTCAACTGCAGAATAACCATCTGAAGATGCATCTGTGTATTTATCACCTTTGTTAGGATAAGCTTTCTTTTGATATTCATCAAATGCAGTCTGGTTTGGCACAACATTTGTAATGGACAGATAATAATAGTAGTCTTTTTGGAAAGTATAATTATCTTCAAATTTTAGTGTTGCGGTTTTCGTATCTTTATTGTAACTTACCGTAGCAATTTTAGTAGTACCTTCGTAAACATCACTGGCAGCTAAAGAACCATCTGTTAATGTAAATTCACGTCCAACGCCTGACACATTTGTGTAACCAGTTGCGTTTTTCTTTGCAATATTTACTTTGATTTTTGTATTAGCTGTTGTATCTACATACTGGCTCAATGTATCAGTAATTGTAACATTTGAGCATGCCAAAGTTAAGATGTCACCTGCAATACTTGTAAATTCTCCTGTAAGATCGGAGGGATCTGAATAATTAATAGCTCTTTTGGTACTTGCTGTAACTGCTCCAGATAGTCTCTCTAAAATACTTAATCCACTGATTTGTTCAGAAATATCGTATCCATTAGAATAAGTTCCACCATCTGGACAAGTTCCTTGATTCCATCCACCCCATGTATAATAATCATGTTTCCATTTTTCTTCGTCATCATGTGTATAAATATTAATAGAGTTTGGAAGTCCAATTCCAACTGCATAAAACCTCTCGCAGCTAATCTTACCAGCAGATGTTACTGCTGCCTCAAGCGTTTTTTTGCTTGTCTCATTTCCATATCCATATGGTTTCGTTCCATAGTAAGTCGGTTTTCCATCTGTCAGGAAAATGACAATTTTCTTTGCATTTTCTCTACTACTGCTATTTATTGCGGTGGCAGCTTTTGTTAATCCCTGGTCGTAATTGGTTCCGCCATCTGCGGACAATTTTCCTGCTTCTTTCTTCAGGTTTGTTCCATTAACCCAATCATCTGTTTTTGTTTTAGCTGATGAACTAAAGGTGACTAATTTGTATTTTGTATCTACTGTTTCCTTTTTTGCATCGAAGGCATCTACTAAGGCGTTAATTGCATTTTTTGTACTTGTTAAATTACTTCCTTCCATACTACCTGAAGTATCAACCACCAACACAATATCAACAAAAGCTTTCTTTACATCGGAGCCAATTGTTCCGGAAGCATTCAGTGTAATATCATATGTACCATTGTCATTACGTTTGATGTACTTTTCATGAAACATCTTGCTTTCAACAGTTTCACCGGAACCGCCATTCTGAGAATAGTTATTTTTAAATTCTACGCTCCTGGAATTTCCAACTGCAATGTTCATATTTGTAGAAGTAATTCCGCTTCCGGCTACCGTACTGTCTACGAATATAGATGTATTTCTAGTATATCCTGATACATCTAATGTACCTGTTTCTTCGATATTGATGTCACCACATTTATCCTGTGGAATATTTACAATCGTACTTCCTCTGTAAACGCCATTTTCATATGTCCAGGTCATATCATTATATGATAAGGTACTTACATTACCTACTTTAAATGAAAGTTTGTTAGCTAATGCCTCTGCATCTGCAGCACTCAAACCAGTAATGGTTTTTGTTACAGTAACATTTGCTGTACCTGCTACTGGTGTCAATCTGTCTCGTGTAAATCTTACATTATCAATAAAGTTTCCGACTGTAGGATCATTGGATGCTGTGCTGCCTGCGACGAAGAAGAAACGTGTAGAATACTGATTACTTGCTACAGTATAAGTTCCCTGATGAGTTGTCCAAGAACGATCTCCGTCTGTATATGTAGCAACCATTGCTCCCGGATAGTTTTCCTTATGATTAACAACATCTAACACCTGAACCTGGGTTGTAATATTTTTAGCCAGGTCACTGGACATTGCAACAACATACATTGTATCATTTTCTACCGCAGAGCTATCATTTCCGTTCGATCCTCGTGCTCTATGTGCCACCTGATAATTTAAAACTTCTCCAGGTGTCGTAAGGACATCCTGATATAATGCTCCGGCGGCTGCACAGTTAAGTTCTGCAAACTGATTTCCATCTGCTGCTATCTCCTCTCCATGCCAACTATATCCACCTAATGTGTTGCCGGATGCTGTTGTAACAATTTCGATATCCGCGCCTTCCGAATCAGACCATGTAATATTTGCATCATGTGTACCAGTTGTCTGCCAAACACCTCCTAATTTTTTATAATTTTCATTTGAAAACTGCCAGTTATTTGTATTCAAATGATGATCCGTAACACTTGGTGTTTCAAAACTTCCATTCTGTACTTCATAGTATCCGGTCACATTATATACTGAACTTGTTGCAAGCGCCGTTACTCCGTCCTTTGGCAAGCCGTACTCATTTAAATCATTTTTAGCATACGCTTTTACTTTATAGGTTACTGAGCTATTCCCATTATATTTGAGCGCTCCACCATTCAATGCAATGTAGAGATCTTTTCCATCAGTGCTAATATCTTTTCCGAGGTTTGTACCTGTCGTACTGGAATACTGTGTTGGAATCTGCTGTTCCTCAGCTGCACCATTTATGCTTCGATACCAGACATATCCAACATCTGTAGTTGTATCACTGTAATTAGCTATCAGCTTTCCATAGTTTTCTGTAATACTTACTGTTCCTTGTGTATCAGCAACCTGAACATTATTGTTTTCCTGTGGGGTAGATTCATTTTTTTCTGCTTTTGGATTTTCTGGTTCAGTAACATCTTCTGTAGTTTTGTTAGTTGCCTTTTCAATTACATCAAAACATCCAACTACGATTGACTCTGTTTTCATCTCTACATCTTCTTCAAACTGAAGTGTATTTTCATTCAGTTCATATAATGTAGTTGTATGATCAGAAGAATCATATACAAATCCCATTGCATGGGTTGTATCTAAAGATGTATTTTCAAAACGGAAATGAATCGGTTTTTCAGGGATCTGTGCATTTGCTTCAGGACTGACAGAAAATGATACATTTCCCATGATCGTCTGCTGAATCGTATATTCAGTGATTCCACGAGCTTCCAGTTCATTCTGAATATTTTCGATTACGGTCGACTCTTCTGTTTCCGATTGTAGATTCATTTGAAGAGTTGCATTTTCTTCCGTTGACTGGAATGCTTCTCCTGGTATGGTAGCAAATAAAGTACCCTGTGAGACACCATCTTTCATGATTTCACTGGATAACTCCACTGTATCTGTTGGAACACGATGAACGGTTCCTTCATCAGCGAATGCTGATATCGCACTGCTAAGCACTAATACCATGCAAAGCATGAATGCTATTAAACGTTTCTTTGTTTTACTTTTCATGGCGTCCTCCTTCTATTCCTCAATTCTGACTTCATAATTGTTATCAAGTGCTCCGTCTATCAGCTTCAATAATTCAAGGGCACTGCGGAAATGCTGCTCTCGCTGCTCTTCCACCCAGGTAACGCTGCCCTGCCAGGTACCGTTCTGCTGATCCATGATTTTTATTAAAAAAGTTCTTGTATTTTTTTGCTTTTTATTCATGTCAGTTTTCATCTGCCCTTCCTAATTATTTAGACTTTTTTATCTTATATAGGTATTGTATCTGACAAAGCATTACGTGAATCATTACCAATAACGAAAAATATTAACTTTTTTAAGCTATAACAAGAAATAGTAATGTTTTTGTAATAATATAATGATTTGATACCAGGGTCAAAAGGTCAGAAAACCGATGCAAGCTTGCTTGCAAGAGGATTTTTGACCTCTTGATCCACCAAAAACATGAGTAAGTAGCCATTTTTCAAAGAAAAATGAACGGATTACGAATGCTTTTGAGGATTGCGAGAGTGCAAAGCACGTAGCAATCTGGTATCAAAGGGGTCAAAATACCTTTTACCACAACATCATGATTTGTAGGTGTGCGTAATATTTGTGTCTGACTCTACTATATGTATTGGGATATTAGAATAGAAGTAAAAGTGGGGAATAATGTGATGGAAGTGCAAAAAGTATAGATTGTGGGGAGCGCATAGAAAAGGAGTGATCTGGTTATAGCGGTGAGGGAGAGGGATTTTCCGGACAAAAAGATCCCGTGACTGATATTGGGGAGATGCACTGCATCTTAGACGGTGATCAGTCACGGGATGGGGGTAAGGGTTATTTAGTTTTTATTCAATGCCTAATTCTTTTAATAGTTTCTTTTGGTATTCAATGTCTTTTGCGGCATGTTCCAGATCGTTGTAGCGTTTGGCATTTAGAAGACATATGGTTAACTGGTTTAATTCTGCTCTGGTTTCAGCGCGTCCTTCCATAAGCCCTTCCGCTCTGCCTTCTTCTCTTGCATCTTCCTTCAAGGTTTTCTCATATAAGTCTTTATCATATGTCGTCAGAATCATATTCGTCACCTCCGCTCGATGTTTTTTCAGAAAATCTGCCAACACGTCCTGGTTAATACAGGTATCAATTGCTTTTTCTAATGCATCTTCCACAGAAGGTTCCGACTGTATATATTCCCTGACACATTGGACGAATATGGAATATTCTTCAAGCCTTCTGCAGTGCTTCATCAGCTCCTGATTGTGACCATAGTTGATGTTCAACATGGTTGCGGTGCATTCCAGGCAAGGTGCTTCGTTATCTGTATTTTCAAAGCAGTCTGAAAGCTTTAACTCCATGGAATCTGGCTGGTTTTTTGTACCATTGTAAAAGACAATATATTTCGGCTTTGGAAGCCGGACTCTTTTTTCATGGTAGATCATCAGATTATTATCTGCAACATACCCTTCATATAACCGGGAGAAATAAAAGACTCCGCGAAGCGGCATGTTTGGGTTAAAAGTGCTTTGATGTTCATACAGATTCATGGTTCCGCCAACTAGGAAGGATACATCATTTTTCATGGACAGATAAAGGACATCTTCCAATGTGTTTACCTCCAGGTCATCAGGGTTCTGATAGTCCGTGTGGTTGATCGCATTATAAAGCTGCAGCAGATCTTCTTTGTTATTAAAGATCATTCTCCATAACCGGTCCTTATACTGCCGGTTGTGGGTTTGTTTGCTATGGCGAGATTTCTTCTTTTGTTTTCTCATTGCTTACCTCCATTATAATAGAAAACAGTTCATAAGTAAATTCGCCATATCTCATGTTTCGTGTAGATATATAATTTTTTCTACAATCAAAGAATTCATATATGATATATGATTCGATTTTCTACATACGCCTATTCAAATGGTACTGGGTTCTTTTGTGAAAAGCAATTAAGCCTGCAAATAAAAAGTCAAGGCTAGATTGAAAGAACATTGAAAATTTTATACAGGTTGAAAATTGGGTATCAAAATAAGACCACCACACCAGTGCTGGTCTGAAAATATTAGTGGATAATTAAGATTCTGGAAGAGATGAAAGATATTCTTTCACTCGTCCGTAGTAGATTCTTAGAAATTTGTTGGCACCTGCAGTCATATAGACATAGTAAGGCTTGCCTTGAGCACGTTTCTTATCTACGTACTGATAAACA
>NZ_BAAHSG010000035.1:0-20251 GCF_054660775.1 Allocoprococcus similis | reverse complement strand
TATTCAGGCAGTATTTTTTGTATTATAGTTAGTCGATCGCTTCCCCTTTTTTATACTTCTCAACTACATTCTGGATACGTTCACTTGGATCAAGGATACTGCTGATAGAAGCATCATGATTCAGTGTATCGATCACCAGTGCGATGTATTTGCTCATGTCGCAGTTGATGTAGTAAGGGCGGCTGAGCAGCTCCGGTGTCTGATAGATCAGGTTTGTTGTGAGGATTCCGTTGATCAGTCCTTCTTCGTAAGCCTGGTCAAATTTTTCCATACCATTTGTGAAAAGTCCGAAGGTTGCAGCAGCGTAGATGCGTTTTGCTTTACGCATCTTGAGCTGGCGGGCAACGTCAAGGATACTGTCACCTGAAGAAATCATATCATCAAGGATGATCACGTCTTTGCCTTCTACAGAAGATCCAAGGAATTCGTGGGCTACGATCGGGTTACGTCCGTCTACGATGGTTGTATAGTCACGACGTTTGTAGAACATACCCATATCAAGACCGAGTACGTTGGCAAAGTAGATTGCACGTCCGGTTGCACCTTCATCCGGGCTGATCGCCATCATATGGTCGGCGTCGATCTGAAGATCCGGTACATGCTTTAACAGTCCTTTTACGAACTGGTAGGTAGGACGGATGGTTTCAAATCCGCTTAACGGGATAGCATTCTGTACACGTGGGTCATGGGCATCAAAAGTGATGATGTTATCTACACCCATGCGTACCAGTTCCTGCAGAGCCAGTGCGCAGTCCAGTGATTCACGACCGCTTCTCTTGTGCTGGCGGCTTTCATAAAGGAATGGCATGATGATGTTGAGACGACGTGCTTTTCCACCTACAGCAGCGATGACACGCTTCAGGTTTTGGAAATGGTCGTCCGGTGACATATGGTTGGTATTGCCGCTGAGTGAATAAGTCAGGCTGTAATTGCAGACATCAACCATCAGATAGAGGTCTTTTCCACGTACAGACTCATTGATAATACCTTTTGCTTCACCTGATCCGAAACGCGGTACTTTTGCGTCAATCAGATAGTTTGGCTTTTCGTAGCCGTTGAAAACAAGATTGTCTTTCTGGAAACGAGTCTCTTCCTTTCTCCATTTTACGAGATAGTCATTGACTTTATTTCCCATCTCTTCACAGCCGTCTACGGCAATAATGCCGAGAGAGCCAACTGGAATATTATCCAGAATTCGTTCACTTCGATGTAACATCAGTGTTCCTCCCTGTACATAAGTTTCTTTTGGATGCGGATATCATCACCGGCAAGGCGAAGTATCTTATAATGGTTGCTTATCCGGGAAAATGTACGTTCCGTATAGTTCGTCTTGATTTCCTCCAGAGTAAGATTAGTAGAAATGATTGTGGATTTCCTGTTCAGGATCCGATCATTTAAACACACAAAAAGCTGAGAAACGACAAAGTCTGTATTGCGTTCGGTTCCCAGGTCATCAATGATCAGCAGGTCACAGAGGTGGATCTGCTCATATAAAAGACAGCTCTCATCGTTCCGGTTCAGCGCTTTTTCAAGGAGCGCATCGAAAAATTCAGAGGCAGTCAGGTAAAGGACGGAATGCAGAGAATCCATCACTTCTTTTGCGATACAGTGGCTGAGAAATGTCTTCCCGATACCAGTATTCCCAAAAAGAAGCAGATTACCATGTTCGGTATCAAAATTGTGGATGAAATTCATACATTCCTGATAAGCCCGCGTTGCAAGCTCGCGGGAATTCTGACCGGAAAGCCGGTCTCTATAATTGGATGAATAATAATCAAAATTAAAATGTTCAAAATTTTCCTGTTCGAGAAGCCCTTTTAAGTTGGACTGGGTGTAGAACAGATCAATGATCGCTTTTAAAAAGCAATGGCACTTTTTCGTGCCGACATAGCCGGTATCCTGACAGTCCGGACATTCAAAATGCTGTTCCAGATAGTCTTCCGGGAATCCGGCGTCGGAAAGGAGTCGGCGGCGTCTGTCCGAAAGAGACCGGATCTCTTCCTTCAAAGAAGCGAGGGCAGTGTCATCGCCTGCGAGCAGCTTTTTCGCCTGGTCAAGGCTGGCAGAAGAAATAGAGGCATCAATCGATGCAAGCTCCGGAACCTTCTGGCAGGCACGCTCGTAGTGAAAATTCGCGAGGTCGCGGCTCTTCGCTCTTTTTTCTTCATATACGCGCATCAGCGCATTGTATTGTGAATTGGTTAACGGCACAGTGTTCCCCTTTCTTAGTTACTGCGTAATAATTCTTTGGTAAGCTCGTCCATATTGTAAGAACGTTCTTCAAAATTACGGAATTTGGAAGGCTGCTGGGCAGAAGGTGTACGGTTTTGCCCCGAAGGAGTTTTCCTCCGGTCTTTTTCCTGCTCAAAGGCAGAATCAAGACGCTCAACATCTGCCAGTGTACGAACGTTGCCCGTCTTCCAGTTTTCGAGAATCTTGTCAGTATATTCAAAACTTGGCTGGTGGATCGCACTGATGGTGCGGTTGCATGCTTCCAGAATGAGATCCAGCTCGAAATTCCCATCCTCCAGCCATTTGCGGATATAATCCAGTTCGGCAGATGCAGGTCCCCGCCCTTTGATGCCAAATGCATTCAGGATAGAATAGCAGGTTTTGTTGTAAAATGCAGAGGAATTACGTGCCTGATCGACGGTTGTAATATGTTCATCTGCCCATGAAAGTGCTACTTTCTGAATGTAATGCATGCTCTTATGTCCGTTCTCCACACAGTATTCGATCAGATACTCGATCAGGTCTGCGGAAAAACCAAGGGAATCATAAAAGTAGGTAATCGCATCAACATCGGTACGGGTTAAGGTTTTGCCGAGATACTGTTCAGCAATAAAAAGAATCTGTTTCAATTCTCTTCTTGCAGCAAGAGAACGTCTTGATGCAGGAAGATTCTGATCCGCAGTCTGATCTGAAACAGGGGCATTTCCGTTATTTTGCCTGACCGAAGATTTTTCGTGAACAGAAACCGACTGTGCAGAAGGCGTATGAAAAGCTGCTTTTGCAGGAGTTTTCCTTGCAGCAGATCCGCCGAGACAGATTCCGGTAAGTTCGTTTGCTTCGTTATATTCGAGAGAAAGAATCCCTTCTTTTTCCCAGTATTTGAGTGCGCGCAGGATATCGCCTTCGGTATTCTCCAGAAGGTCTGCCATCTGCGGGATAGCCGGAAGCTGATCCGGGATATTCTGATAGCGGAGAAGAAGAAGATAGACTTTTACATATTCTCCGTTCGCAGATACCATATAATGATCGATAAAATCATTCTCCACGATCGTTATATTGTTATGGGAATGATTGCGCAAAATAAGTGCACTCATAATTTCCGCTTCCTTTCTTTTCTGACTTTGTTCATTATAACATCATCCCAGATCGTAAAAAAGAATTTTCTGACGGAAATTTTTGCTATTACAGATAAAATTTCGCAGATATTGGAGAAAATCAAGCTTTTAACAGGTCTTCTCCGATATTTACAACATCTCCGGCCCCCATTGTGATCAGAAGATCACCAGGCTGACAGTGGGTGGTGACGAACTCTTCGATGGCTGCAAAGCTTGGCAGATAAGTTGCGTCACATCCATGTTCTTTGACTGCATCTGCAAGCTGTGCAGAAGAGATGCCTAAAGTATCTGTCTCACGCGCTGCATAGATGTCAGCAAGGATTACATGGTCTGCATGTGCGAGTGCTTCAGCAAATTCTGAGAATAATGCTTTTGTACGGGTATAAGTATGTGGCTGGAAAATACACCACAGTTTTTTATGTGGATAATGTGCAGCACTTTTCAGAGTTGCTGCGATCTCTGTCGGATGGTGTGCGTAATCATCAATGATGGTCACTCCGCCGACTTCACCTTTGTATTCAAAACGGCGGTCTGTTCCGTGGAAGGAAGCAAGACCTGTCTGGATCGTCTCCGCAGGAACACCGAGAATATCGGCAACTGCGATTGCCGCAAGTGCGTTATATACGTTGTGCTCACCGCCGACTGCAAGAGCGAGATGTGCAACATTCTGTCCGTCTTTTACGACATCGAAAGAGGCATTGCCCTGTTCGTTATAAGTAATATTGGCTGCACTGTAATCCAGGGAAGCTTCTTTGCCAAAAGTGATAACACGACAGGAAAGATCGGAGGTGATCTCTTCAATCTTATCAATATCTCCGTTGATGACGAGCGTTCCGTTTTCCGGAAGAAGCTTAGCAAAAAGGTGGAAAGAATTACGGATATCGTCCAGGTCTTTAAAAAAGTCCAGGTGATCCGCATCCACATTCAGAATAATACCGATTTTCGGGAAAAAGTGCAGGAAACTGTTGGTATATTCGCATGCTTCCGTAATAAAAAGGTCAGGTCCGCCGACACGGATATTGCCTTCGATCGCTTTCAGGATACCGCCGACAGAGATTGTCGGATCCAGGTCTGCTGCAAGAGCGATATGAGAAAGCATAGAGGTTGTGGTTGTCTTACCGTGTGTACCGGATATAGCAACCGGTGTCTTATAGTTAGTCATAAGCTGACCGAGTAATTCTGCTCTGGATAACATCGGAAGATTCT
This sequence comes from Allocoprococcus similis, assembly GCF_054660775.1. Classification (NCBI taxonomy): domain Bacteria; kingdom Bacillati; phylum Bacillota; class Clostridia; order Lachnospirales; family Lachnospiraceae; genus Allocoprococcus; species Allocoprococcus similis. Next base: position 15,698 of record NZ_BAAHSG010000035.1, on the reverse strand, counting down.
GACGCTTTGCTTCTGCAAATTCTTCGTTGTCTTCGTGGATTGCTGCGGTATAAACTACAAGGTCGATACCGTCTATAATATTGGAAGCTTTCTGACCGTAAAATACGGTTGCACCATTCTGAGACAGATGATCCGTAAGTGCCGATTCTTTGTTATCGGATCCGGATACTGTGAAGCCTTCTTCAAGAAGGATCTCAGCGAGTCCGCTCATACTGATGCCGCCAATTCCGATGAAGTGGATATGGCAAGGCTGATTAAAATCAATTTTATACATAATGACACTTCCTGTTCTGTGAATTTGTTTCATAGTATTTGACTTACGTGCATAATTATAACATAGATAGGTCAAAAACCAAACCTTTTCTTTTTGTGATATTTCTATAAAAAAGATGGGTGAACGGAAATATTTTTGTAAAATATGTTCACTATATGCATGTAATATGTTATAATGAAAAAACCAGAATTACTGAGAAGGGGTGAAGACATGATAAAAAAGGAAATGATAGCAATGCTATTGGCAGGAGGACAGGGCAGCAGACTTGGCGTCCTGACTGCAAAAGTTGCTAAACCGGCTGTTGCATTCGGCGGTAAATACAGGATCATTGATTTCCCGCTGAGTAACTGTATCAATTCAGGGATCGATACAGTCGGTGTCCTGACCCAGTATCAACCACTCAGGCTTAATACACATATTGGAATTGGTATTCCGTGGGATCTGGACCGGAATATCGGAGGGGTGTCAATTCTTCCGCCGTATGAGAAGAGTACAAGCAGCGAATGGTATACAGGAACGGCGAATGCAATTTATCAGAATCTGGAGTATATGGAGACGTTTAATCCGGATTATGTACTGATCTTGTCAGGAGATCATATTTACAAGATGGATTACGAAGTTATGCTGGATTTCCACAAGGAGAACCATGCAGATGTGACGATCGCGGCAATGCCGGTTCCGATCGAAGAAGCAAGTCGTTTCGGAATCGTAATTACCGACGAAGACAAGAGGATCACCGAGTTTGAAGAGAAGCCGGCGAATCCGCGGAGCAATCTCGCTTCCATGGGAATTTATATTTTCAGCTGGCCGGTGCTCAAAGAGGCACTGATCAAGATGAAAGATCAGCCGGGATGTGATTTCGGTAAACATATCATTCCGTACTGTCATGAAAAGAAGCAGAGACTTTTTGCATATGAATATAACGGCTACTGGAAGGATGTCGGTACATTAAGTTCTTACTGGGAAGCCAATATGGAACTGATCGACATTATTCCTGAATTTAATCTTTATGAGGAATTCTGGAAAATTTATACGAATAATTCAATTATACCGCCACAGTATATCTCAAAAGAAGCTGTGATCGACAGAAGCATCATTGGCGACGGAGCTGAGATATACGGCGAGATACATAACTGTGTGATCGGCGCAGGTGTTGTTGTTGGACAAGGCTGCGTGATCCGGGATTCGATCATCATGCAGGATGTTGCGATTGGAAATGACTGCGTAATTGATAAGGCGATCATTGCGGAGAATGTTAAGGTTGGAGATAATGTAACCCTTGGAATCGGCAATGAAGCACCGAACAAGCTCAGGTCTGATATCTACAATTCCGGACTGGTCACGATCGGTGAGAATTCTGTGATTCCGGCAGGAGTACAGATTGGAAAGAATACTGCGATCAGCGGTATTACCGTGAAGGAGGATTATATACAGGGTGCTCTTGAAAGCGGCGGAGTATTGATAAAGGCGGGTGACAGATCATGAGAGCAGTTGGAATCATTTTAGCAGGCGGTAACAACAACAAGATGCGGGAGCTTACACAGAGGCGTGCAGTGGCAGCGATGCCGATCGCAGGAAGCTACCGGGCAATTGATTTTGCACTCAGCAATATGTCCAATTCGCACATCCAAAAGGTAGCAGTGCTTACTCAGTATAATGCACGTTCACTGAATGAACATCTGAATTCTTCCAAGTGGTGGGATTTCGGACGTAAACAGGGTGGTCTTTACGTATTTACACCGACGATCACCGCAGACAATGGCTACTGGTATCGTGGAACGGCAGATGCGATCTATCAGAACCTGGATTTCCTGAAGAGATGCCATGAACCTTATGTGATCATCACATCCGGAGATGCGGTTTATAAGATGGATTATAACAAAGTACTGGAATACCACATTGCAAAGAAAGCAGATATCACCGTGGTATGCAGGGATCTGGATCCGGGCGAGGATGCAACCCGTTTTGGCATCCTGAAGATGAATGAGAATATGCGGATCGAAGAATTTGAGGAAAAACCGATGGTGGCAAATTCCAACACGATTTCCACAGGAATCTATATCATCCGCAGACGTCAGCTGATCGATCTGATCGAGCATTCAGCTGAGGAAGACAGATATGATTTTGTAACGGATATCCTGATCAGATACAAGAATCTGAAAAAGATATACGGTTATAAGATAAAAGACTACTGGAACAATATTTCCACAGTCGATGCCTATTATAAGACAAACATGGATTTCCTCAAACCGGAAGTCCGGAACTATTTCTTTAAGCAGCTTCCAAGTATTTATTCCAAGGTGACAGACCTGCCTCCGGCAAAATATAATCCGGGTGCGGTCGTTAAGAACAGCCTTGTGGCAAGCGGAAGCATTATCAACGGAACTGTCGAGAACTCAGTTCTGTTCAAAAAAGTGTTTGTTGGAAATAATTGTGTGATCAAAAACTCAATTATTTTAAATGATGTGTATCTTGGGGACAATACTTACATTGAGAACTGTATTGTAGAGAGCAGGGATACGATCCGTGCCAATACACGGCATGTTGGTGAAGATGGCGTGAAAGTAGTAATAGAAAAGAACGAAAGGTACGCATTATAAAAACTGAGGGGGACTTATAAGAGTCCGGATCAGAAGGCATGCCGGTCAAATAAAGGAAAAGGAGCGGACCGGTATGTGCGTTACTGGAGAAAGGGGCTAGAAAGTTATGCAGATTACAGATGTACGCGTGCGCAAAGTAGCAAAAGAAGGAAAATTAAAGGCAGTAGTATCAATTACAATGGACGAAGAATTTGTTGTTCACGATATTAAAGTCATTGAAGGGGAAAAAGGACTTTTCATTGCAATGCCGAGTAAGAGAGCACTGGATGGGGAATATCGTGATATTGCGCATCCAATCAATTCCGGTACAAGAGACAGAATCCAGAAGATCATTCTGGACAAGTATGCGGAAGTACTGGAAGAGACTGACGACGCGGAAACTGCAGAAATCTAAGTACAGAAAAATACTGAAAACAAAAATCCCGGAGACTGGAAGTAAAACCAGTTCTCCGGGATTTTTATATTTTGAGAAATGATATTTCTACGACGGTCAATCGCGCATAAACTGATCGATCACATAGAGAATTCCGTCATCATCATTTGATTTTGTGATAAAATCTGCTTTTTCACGGACCAGTGGCTGTGCATTTTCCATTGCCACTCCAAGACCTGCGGTTTCGATCATAGTCAGGTCGTTGTATCCGTCACCGCAGCAGATCATTTCATCAGCAGTCAGACCGATGCTGGTAAGAAGCTTCAGAAGAGAAGCGGCTTTGTCTACATTCTTTGGAACGATTTCGAGGAAAAATGGATCCGAACAGTAAACATCGATATAACCATGGAAATGAGCGGACATTTCCTCTTTAGCAGCAGCGATCATAGCTGGTTCTCCGGTCAGGAGAAATTTATTGTTTGGAAATGTGGATACTTTCTCACAGAAATTATCAATTTGTACAATTGGTAAATGGTTGATCCGGGATTCTAATTCGGAATATTTTGTCGGGGTAAATCCGGACAGAAGCCGTCCATCCTCATAAGCCAGAATATCAACCGGGTAGTTGGAAGCAATCCGGTAGATATCCGGGATCACGTCCTGCGGAAGTGTTTTGTTGTAAATGACCTGGCCGGTGCGGCAGTCAGTGATCCGTGCTCCGTTGAAGGATAGGATATAGCTTCCGTAACGCTCCAGATGGAGCTGCTCTGCAAGAGGAAGTACGCCGTATGTAGGGCGACCGCTTGCAAGAACAACTTTTTTCCCGGCTTCCTGGATCTCGGTCAGAGCCTTTAACGTCGGTGGAGTGATTTCTTTCCTGGAGTTGGTAAGTGTTCCGTCCAGATCAAGAACGAGTAACTGATATTTCATGGTAAACCTCTCTTAAAACTGCATTTGTCTGAGTACTTCGATGATCTCAGGAAATTCCATACCGTGGGAAGCTTTGACTAAAATGGTGTCATCTTTTTTGACAACGTTCCGGATCTTATCCAGGAAATCCTGTTTGGTTTTAAAATAAAGTATGGAGCTGTTCTTTGCACAGGCTTTTGCACCCTCGTATGCGTGGTGGGAAAGTTCTCCGATACAGCAGATCACATCAATGCCGATCTCGGCAGCATGTGCGCCGGTATTGTAGTGAAGTTCATTCTCCTTATCACCAAGCTCAAACATATCGCCCATTACAGCTACGGTTCTTCCTGTTGCGGTGGAAAGTACATCCAGAGAAGATTTCATGGAAACCGGATTGGCATTATAACAATCGTCGATGATCAGAAGCGATCCTGTGTCAATGAGATTGGTACGTCCGGCAATCGTCTTCAGGGAAGTGATTCCTGACCGGATTTCATCCAGAGTAAGGCCGAGTTTCATGCCAACACATGCTCCGGCGAGAGCATTGTAGACCATGTGGTTTCCCGGCACCGGAATATGTACGTTGATTTCTCCGAGTGGAAGGTGAAGCACAGCGTCAGTTCCGCGAAGCCCCTGGCTTACAATCTCATCTGCATAGGCATCCAGACTGTCTGAAAGGCCGAAGAAAACAGGTTTTTTCCCCTGTACCTCTGTGACCGTAGAAAGTTTGTCATCATCTCCGTTTAAGATGACAGAAGCGTTTGGACGCAGATGGTCAAAGACTTCGGTTTTGGCTTTCAAGATTCCGTCGCGGCTTCCGAGATTTTCCATGTGTGCAAGACCGATGTTGGTGATTACACAGATATCTGGCTGGCTGATGGATGCAAGTTCATGCATCTCTCCGAAATGGTCAATTCCCATCTCCAGGACAGCGACTTCATGTTCTTCGGTAAGATTGAAGATGGTAAGCGGAAGTCCGATTCCGTTGTTAAAGTTTCCCTCTGTCTTAAGAACATTGTATTTCCGGGAAAGGACAGAGGCAATTGTCTCTTTGGTGCTGGTTTTTCCAACACTTCCGGTGATGCCGACAACCTTGATGTCAAGCTGCATACGGTAAAACGCTGCGATATCACGAAGTGCTTTTTCGCAGGATTCTACATGAATGCAGGGACAGGTAAGGGAAGAAGGATCTTCTTCTGTAAGAGTAGCAAGTGCACCCTGTTCCATAACCTGTGGGATAAAGGTGTGGCCGTCTACGCGGGCTCCTTTGAGTGGAACAAAAAGAAATCCCTGTGCTGCTTTCCGGCTGTCGATTGCAACGCCGGTAATCTCTTTTTCAAGAAAACTGCTGTCGCCATGGAAGGTTCCATGGCAGGCAGCGGTTATATTTTTTAATGTCATATTTTTCATCGGTAATACCTCTTTTCAAATTGTGACCTAGTCATCAGCGCTCATGCGGTCAAGAAGCTGTTTCTTTACTTCATAAAGTCTTGGAGACAGATCGATATACATCTGGTGAGGATTGAAGAGTCGTTTGGATTCATCCCACAGGGTATCTTTTTCCTGACGGCAGTAAGCGGCAATCTCTTTGACAGACGGGGAAGTGTAGACACATTCACCGTTGATGAAGATTGGCTGCATCATTTCGCGGACGGTATAGGTTCCGGCTTTCATCTTTGTCTTCTTCCATGTCTCGCTTGGATCAAAGAGGAGAAGATCTTCCTCCGGATTGATCTCTTCGTCTACAAAGCAGATATAATCAGCTTTCATCTTGCCGGTTTCTTTTTCGTAAATACGGTAAACTGTCTTGTTGCCCGGATTGGTGATCTTTTCTGTGTTCTCAGAAAGTTTGATTTTAGGTTCGAACTCACCATTCTTATTCTGGATGGCAGCGAGCTTATATACACCACCGAATGAAGGACAGTCTTTGGAGGTGATCAGATTGGTTCCGACACCCCATGAATCGATCGCTGCGCCCTGCATCTTGAGGTCGTGGATCAGATATTCATCAAGGTCGTTGGATGCGCAGATCGTTGCTTCTTCAAAGCCGGCCTCATCCAGCATTTTACGTGCTTTTTTGGACAGGTAAGCAAGGTCGCCGCTGTCAAGACGGATACCAAGCTTTCTCGGGCTGACACCGGCATCTTTCATCTCCTGGAAGACACGGATCGCATTCGGCACACCGGATTTTAAGGTGTCGTAAGTATCGACAAGAAGGGTACAGCCTTCAGGATAAAGATCTGCATAGGCTTTAAATGCGGTATATTCATCCGGGAAACTCATGATCCAGCTGTGTGCATGGGTTCCCATAACCGGAACGTCAAAAAGCTTGCCGGTAAGTACGCAGGAGGTTCCCACGCAGCCGGCGATCACGGCAGCACGTGCGCCGTATAATCCGGCATCCGGTCCCTGGGCACGGCGAAGCCCGAATTCCATAACACCGGTATCACCGGCAGCGTATACGATACGGGAAGACTTGGTCGCGATCAGACACTGGTGGTTCAGAATGTTCAGGATTGCGGTTTCCACAAGCTGAGCTTCCATGATCGGGGCAACGACTTTGAGGATCGGCTCCTTTGGGAAGATCAGGCTTCCTTCCGGAATTGCGTAAATGCTTCCGGTAAAGTGATAGCCGCTCAGATACTGAAGAAAATCTTCAGAAAAAATGTGAAGACTGCGAAGGTAATCCACATCATCATAGCTGAAGTTCAGATTTTTCACGTACTCAATAACCTGTTCAAGTCCGGCTGCGATCGCATAACCGGAAGAAAATGGGTTGGAACGGTAAAATACATCAAAAATTACGGTAGGATTGTCCTGCTTATCGTAATAACCCTGCATCATAGTCAGTTCGTATAAGTCTGTAAGTAATGTTAAATTTTTAGAATGCATAATCGTACCTCTTTTCTGTTTTGGGTTTAGACCAGACTGGCGTTTTTCTTAATTGTGTCCTGGATAAGATCATGACAATAGATTCCAAGATGTTTTCTTGTCTCTTTATCCAGTTCTTTTGGATAGATTGGTTTGCCGTATTCGATGACGACATGTACTTTTTTTACACGCGGGAAATGTGCTTCAAAAATGTCAGCAGTATTGTTCATGCTGATCGGAATGATCGCACACCCGGTCTTTTCGGCAATTTTAAGTGCACCGTCACGGAATGGAAGCATAGAAAGCTCTTCACCACTGTTGCGGGTTCCTTCCGGAAAAATGCAGATGGAAATGCCATTTTTTACATAATCAATTGCCTGAAGGATCGTCTTCAGACCTTCTTTCATATTGTCTCTGTCAAGGAAGAGACAGTACAGATTCTTCATCCATGTGGAAAGAAGCGGAATCTTTTCCATTTCTTTTTTGGCAACATAACCGGTCAGACGCCGGCACCGGCTGTAAGTAAGGAGAATATCAAAATAACTGCGGTGGTTGCCGATAAAAAGTACCGGTTCATCCGGAATATTTTCTTCACCGATCACGGTTGTCGTGACACCGGTCATCTTAAGAATCACTTTAAAGCCCCACTGAACGATGCGCAGAGAACTGATATCTTTGGCTCTGCGATTGAATTTACCAATGATCCATTCCACCAGAAAAACCGGAATGGACAGGATCAGGTAAAGAATTAAAAAGACTGCGATACAGATAAATCGTATCATTCCAAAAAAATCCTCGCTTTCATTGTATAAAGTAACATACTTTTCTTCGATTATACTATTCGGGGCATGAAAATACAAGGAAGATAATATGATAATAAAGAGACAAAAAAATGGAAAAGTTTGTGAATAATTATGAGAATAAGATGCCGTGTGACAGGGGTGATCTGGATGCTGATTTTCCTTGGTGGCTGTCAGGTTATGGAAAAAGAGGCAGCGGGTGGAGAAATGCTGGAATATTCCATTGTGGATGAGAAAAAAGTTCCGGCGGAAATGACCGAACGCATTGCCGGGATGGAAGAAACACCATTTCAGATCATGTATGTGCAAGGAGACCGGCTGTATGTCGGACAGGGGTATGGGAGGCAGGAAATGGAGGGATATGCGATCCGGGTTGATGGTTGTACGGAAGAAAAAGACGTGATCTGTGTACAGACAACACTTCTGGGACCGGGAAGTGAAGAGACAGAAAAAGATGATGAGGAGATGGGAAATATCTGTATGCGGGAGGGTGGATTTTCCCAATACCCATATGTTGTCCTGGAAATGGCAAAAAGCGAAAAACCGGTGATATTTGAATAGGAGGGCTGACTATGGAACTGATAAGAAAACAGGTACGCATGAATCAGATGGGAAAAACAGTGACGGATCAGTTTATGATCGATGGGGATTATAATGTACCGGATGCGAAAAGCGACGTGGGAAGAGTGCTTTCCGGTGAGGGAAGTCTGCGGGTTGAAGAGACAAGAAGAGTGGAAAATTATCTCCGTGTGACGGGAAAACTGAATTTTAAAGTTTTGTATGTGACGGATTCGGGAGATCCGCGTCTTGGAGCTTTGGAGGGAATGCTTCCGTTTGAGGAAATGGTCTACATGGAGGAAGAAAACGGAGAAGGCGAATACATTGTGCAGGTTCAGCGGGTGGAATGCGGGGTATCACTGATCCATTCGAGAAAGCTTGCGGTAAAAGCAGTTGCGGAAATGACGGTACATACAGAGCAGATCACAGAAAAACAGGTGACACTTGATGTAGACGGGGAAGAAGGAATCTATCTGAAAAAATGTCCGGTGGAGCTGCTGCAGCTGTTTACCGCGAAGAGAGACATTTACAGGATAAAAGAGGAGATTAAGATACCGGGGACCAAAGAGAATATCGGAACGCTCTTGTGGACAGAGGTAAGCTCCCGGAAAGTGGATACCAGACTTGTGCAGGATGCTATGCTGATAAATGGAGAATTGCAGATCTTTGTTCTCTATGAATCCCAGGAGGGCAAGACAGACTGGGTGGAGCAGACGGTTCCTTATGAGGGGCGGATCGAGTGTGCCGGCGCAGAAGAGGGCATGTATCATCATGTCTATGATCAGCTGGATGATATCAGTGTAGAGGTGCGGATGGATGAGGACGGAGAGATGCGTGCGCTTGGCATTGAAGCGGCACTTCAGGTACGCCTTTTTGTCTATGGGGAAGAAAAGCTGGAGCTTTTAGAGGATGCGTATTCCCTTGATAAAAAATGTGTTTTGCAGACAGAAGAAGCTGTTGTTGAGGAGCTTCTGATGCAGAATCATTCAAAAAGTAAGATCGCAGAACGATTAAGTCTGCCGGAGCTGAAAGATGAGATCCTTCAGGTGTGCCACAGCAGCGCAGACCTGCAGATGGAAAAAATGGAAGTGCAGGATGGCGGAATTCTGGCAGAGGGGATTCTCCATGTCAGCTTTTTGTATGTAAAGGCAAATGATGAAGTACCATTTGGTGTGTGGAAGGGAATGGTACCGTTCTCGGCAATGCTTGAATGCCGGGAAGGAAGCAGCGATATGAAATATGACATCACATATGCAGTGGAGCAGCTTGCGGTAGATCTTGCCGGAAATGATGAAGTAGAGATCAAAGCGGTCGTGGCGTTCAGAAGTTTCATGCGAAAGGCGGAAAAAATACAGATGGTGACAGAGGCTGCACTTGTGGATTATGAAAAAGAAGAGCGGATGAACCAGCCTGGAATTGTGGGATATATCGTAAAAGACGGAGATGATCTGTGGAGTCTGGCAAAGAAATATTCGACCACGGAAGAAAGCATTCTGCTTAATAATGAATTATTATCAAAAGAACTGAAAACAGGTGATAAAATATTGATTTTTCGGGAGAGTTTGAGTATACTATAATAATGAAATGATGTATACAAGATACAAAAAAAGGTCGAAAAAATACAATAAGGAGATACACGCATGGATAAACTGGAGTTAAAAGCACTTGGGAAGATCAATCTTGGACTTGATGTGCTGGGGCGGCGGGAGAATGGTTATCACGATGTGCGCATGGTCATGCAGACGCTGTATCTGTACGATAATGTGACGTTGCAAAAGAAGTCGGCCCCAGGTATCGAGATCGATTCAAATCTTTTTTATCTGCCGAATGATGAGGACAATATTGCATGGAAAGCGGCAAAGCTTCTGATCGATGAATTTGATATCAAAGACGGGATCAGAATCCATCTGGACAAGCATATACCGGTTGCTGCAGGAATGGCAGGCGGAAGTTCCAATGCGGCGGCAGTGCTTTACGGAATGAACCAGATGTTCCGGCTGGGACTTTCTCAAAAAGAGCTGATGGAAAGAGGCGTGAAGCTTGGGGCGGATGTCCCTTACTGCATTATGCGCGGAACGGTACTTGCAGAAGGAATCGGGGAAAAGCTGACACCGCTTCCTCCGATGCCGAAATGTCAGATTCTGATCGCCAAGCCACCGATCAGTGTATCGACAAAGATGGTTTATGAAAAGCTGGATTCCTGTGAAATCAAGGAGCATCCGGATATAGATGGTATCCTGGACGGATTGAAGAACCAGGATCTTGAGCAGGTGGCAGCATCCATGGGCAATGTGCTGGAGAAGGTTACGGTTGAAGCATATCCGGTCATTGCACAGATCAAAGAATGTATGATGGAAGCAGGTGCTCTTGGGGCGATGATGAGCGGAAGCGGACCGACTGTATTTGGGATTTTCAGGGATCGCAGGACAGCGAAGGAAGCGTTTACCAAAGTAAAAGCACAGAATCTGGCAAAACAGATTTATCTTGCAAATGTGCATAACGTCAGGAGGAGATAAGAATGGATATGGATTTTGAAGTAAATATGAATGAATACCTGCCGTTGAGAGATGTTGTATTCAATACACTCCGGAAGGCAATTTTAAGAGGAGAACTGAAGCCGGGAGAACGGCTGATGGAGATCCAGCTTGCCAACAAGCTTGGAGTGAGCCGTACCCCGATCCGTGAAGCAATCCGTAAACTGGAGCTGGAAGGTCTGGTCCTGATGATTCCGCGAAAAGGAGCAGAAGTAGCACAGATCACAGAGAAGAATATGCAGGATGTGCTGGAAGTCAGAAAGGCACTGGAAGAGCTTTCCGTACAGCTTGCGTGTGAACGGATCACGCCGGAGCAGGTTGAAGAAATGAAGATGGCAGCTGAAGATTTCCGTAAAGTCTTAAAGAGTGGTGATGTGACAAAGATCGCTGAAGCAGATGTACAATTTCATGATATTATTTTTGCTGCAACCAATAACCAGAGACTGATCACGCTGCTGAACAACCTGCGGGAACAGATGTACCGGTTCCGCGTAGAATACCTGAAGCAGAAGGAATGTTATCCACAGCTCCTGGAAGAACATGATAAGCTGATCGCACTGATTTCGGGCGGAGAGGTTGAAGAGGCATGTGAGCTCATGGGACGTCATATTGACAATCAGGCATCTACAGTATCGGATGTTATCCGGAGAGATCAGGCAGAATATCACAGATAAAAATGTATAGTTTTCCGTATGATGTCAATACTCCTGTTATCAAAGACAGGAGGTACATACGGAAATGAAAAAAATAAAAGCAGTGGCGCTGGTACTGATCGTGATTCTGTGTGGTGCGGCATTTACAAGGGTAATGCAGGTGGAAGCGAAGGCGAATGCAGTGCAGGAAAAGCTGTCCGGTGAGGTGTTCCGCTTCCACGTGATTGCCAACAGTGACAGCGAAGAAGACCAGGAACTGAAGATGAAAGTAAAAGAGGCGGTTGTGGCTTATATGCGGGAGACTCTGTCCGGTGCAGAGAATGCGGCAGAGGCAAAGGCATGGGCGATCCGCCACAAAGAGGAACTGGTCCGGGTTTCGGAGGAAGTCCTGCGGGCAGAAGGCTGCAGCGACAAAGTGACGGCAGAGGTTGTGCGGTGTGAATTTCCGGACAAAACTTACGGAGACATTACCTTCCCTGCAGGCTGGTACGATGCACTCCGGATCAAGATCGGAAAGGCACAGGGGCACAACTGGTGGTGTGTTCTTTATCCGAATCTCTGTTTTATGGATTCTGTCCATGCAATTGTTCCCAAGGAAGGGAAGGAAGAGCTGCGGAGTATGCTGACGGATGAAGAGTATGCGATGATCGTAAAAGGCACACCGGTAAAAATCAAATGGTTTTTCTTGCAATTGACGGAGTAAATGTGTAGAATATACTTCAACGAAGATGGCAGGAAAATTTGTTTCGCCATAAGGCAAAGGAAAGTTTAATGACGGATATACTTGTAAAATTATTTGTAAAAGATTATAAAGATGTAGAAAAGGTGTCTGTCCGTACAGCATATGGAGTGCTGGCAAGCGGGGTAGGCATCTTTTGTAATGTTCTGCTGACGATTGCGAAGATGGTGATAGGAATCCTTCTTCACAGTGTGTCTGTTACTGCAGATGCATTTAACAACTTATCGGATGCAGGTTCTTCGATCATTGGAATGATCGGAGTGAAGATGGCAGAAAAACCGGCAGACAAGGAGCATCCTTTTGGGCATGGCAGGCTGGAATACATAGCGGCACTGATCGTATCCTTTCTTGTGATCGAAGTTGGATTTACCTTTTTCAAAAATGCGATCGCGAAGATCCGGGAGCCGGAACAGTTAAAATTCAGTCTGGTGTCGATCCTGATCCTGGTGTTGTCCATAGGTGTGAAACTGTGGCTTGCGATGTTTAACCGGAAACTGGGTGAGAAGATTTCTTCCCAGGTGATGATGGCGACGGCAGCAGATGCACTTGGAGATGTGATCACGACGGCAGCGACGATCCTGTCAGTTGTATTCTGGCGGATCACAGGGATCAATATCGATGGCTTTGTCGGACTTGGTGTTTCACTGGTCGTTATGTGGGCCGGCTTTGGGATTGCGAAGGATACGCTTGAGCCGCTGATCGGAATTCCGGCGACATGGGAAGATTATGAGAAGATCAAGCATTTTGTGGAAAAATACGATGGAATCGAAGGCAGTCATGATCTGGTGATCCATAATTACGGACCGGGAAGAAGTATGGCGATCATTCATGCAGAGGTTCCGAATGATGTCCCGATTGATGTATCCCATGAGATCATTGACCGGATTGAGAGAGAGGCAATGGAACAACTGGGGATCTCGCTGACAATTCATATGGATCCGGTGGAGACTCGTAATGAAGAAGTACTTCAGGCAAAACGTGAGACAGAAAAAGCTGTGGAAGCACTGGATCCGAGATGCAGTATCCATGATTTCCGCATGGTGAATGGAGAAAAACAGATCAATCTCATTTTTGATTTTGTCATTCCGAGAGAGTATTCTGAGGAAAAAGGGAATGAACTGACACTGACTTTGATGGACCGACTGCAGCATCATAACCCGAAGTATCAGTGTGTTATTACATTAGACAGAAGTTATGTGGAAGAACAGAGGTAAAAGAGATGTATACATTTGAAAGCAGAGTACGATTCAGTGAAGCAGACCATACTGAGCTTCTGACATTACCGGGGCTTGTTAATTATTTTCAGGACTGTAGTACTTTTCAGTCTGAGGATATCGGATATGGCGTGGAATCACTGAAAAAAAGCGGGCAGGCGTGGATCCTTTCCGCATGGCAGATTGTAGTAAACCGTTATCCGAAGCTTGGGGAACATATCCGGGTGTCGACCTGGGCGACGGATTTTACCGGGCTTTTCGGACTCCGTAATTTTAAGATGGAGGATGAAGCAGGCGAGATGACAGCCTGGGCCAATTCGGTCTGGGTATATATGGATATGAAAAAAGGAAGACCATGCAGACCGACGAAAGAAGAGGTCGAGGCTTATCGGCCGGAAGCACCACTGGATGTAGAGTTTGCGCCGCGTAAGATCGTGCTTCCGAAAGAATTGGAAGATGGAGAAAGTTTTCCGGTAAGACGTCATCAGATCGACACAAATGAGCATGTCAATAACTGCCAGTATATCCAGATGGCAATTGATGTGGTGCCGGAATGTGAGCGTGCCGGACAGATCCGGGTAGAATATAAAAAATCCGCAGTTATGGGTGATATTATTTATCCAAAGATGGCGGTAGAGGAACAGAGAAAAATAGTGGAACTTTGTGATGCGGAGGGAAATCCGTATGCGGTAGTAGAATTTAAGGAGAAATAAGAGATGGAATTAGGAAAAAAACAGATGCTTACGGTAGTAAAGGTAGTTGATTTCGGAGTATATCTGGGAGATGACAGAGAAAAGGTTCTTCTTCCGAAGAAGCAGGTTCCGGCAGGAATCGAGCCGGGCGATCCGATTGAGGTATTTTTATATAAGGATTCTTCTGACCGTCTGATCGCAACGGTAAATGAACCGAAGCTTACACTGGGAGAAAGTGCAATCCTGAAGGTAGCGCAGGTTGGCAAATTCGGTGCCTTCCTGGACTGGGGACTGGAAAAGGATCTGTTCCTGCCATTTAAGGAGCAGACTTATAAGGTGAAACCGGGGGATGAATGTCTGGTAGGACTTTATATTGATAAGAGCCAGAGACTCTGTGCGACCATGAAGGTATATGAGTATCTGACCAGTGATTCCCCTTATCAGAAGGATGATCAGGTAGAGGGAATCGTTTACGAAGTGAGTGACAATTTCGGGGCTTTCGTTGCAGTGGATGGAAAATATTCTGCGCTTGTGCCAAAGAGAGAAGCACCGAAAAGTCTAAGACCGGGAATGAAGATCCATGCGAGAGTGACAGAAGTTAAACCGGATGGAAAGCTGAATTTAAGTGTCCGTGAGAAAGCATTTATCCAGATGGATAAGGATGCGCTTCTGGTACTGGCGCGTCTGGAAGAAAAGGGCGGAGTCCTTCCATTTAACGATAAAGCAGATGCGGAGGTGATCCGTGCGGAGTTTGATCTGAGCAAGAATGCATTCAAGCGTGCAGTCGGACATCTGTATAAAGAGCGTAAGATCGAGATCCGTAAGGACAGTATTGTTTTGAAATAGACATTGTGATTATGCACAAAAAACAGACTGTGAAATTGTTCACAATGCCCAAAACGCTGATTTGTAAAAAAAACCTTGATTTTCAAAAAAAGATTGTATATATTGAGGGTGTAAAAGATAGGAAGAGATAAAAGAAAAGGAGTGTACATCATGAAGGTACAGAATATTACAAACATTGATAAGTTTTTTGAAGTAGTAGACAGCTGCACAGGAAAAGTAGAACTTGTAACAGGAGAAGGCGACAGACTGAACCTGAAATCTAAACTTTCTCAGTATGTTTCTATGGCAAACATTTTCTCTAACGGAGAGATTCCGGAACTGGAAATCATTGCATACGAAAAAGAAGACATCGATAAACTGGTTAACTTCATGATCAATGGCTAATTTATATAAATACCAGGAATAGTGAGAAGCAGGAATCAAAGTGATTTGGTTCCTGTTTTTTTGTGTATACGATGAGCCAAGTGCAGATTTGTGCTTGCACAAGGATCTGCATTTGGCGAATGTACATCATCGAGCTGTTAAGCGAGATGGTGTACAAAGTATACAAATCGAGTAGGAGTCAGCCTGCTCGATTGTGGAGAGAGACGGTCTGCGAGGGGGAGGTTGTGTGGCGGATTTAGAAAAAGAATAGG